>SLPP01000108.1 GCA_007131945.1 Paracoccaceae bacterium
TCGGACCCGCCGAGGACCGAGAACATCCCCTGCTGCGCAGCGAGAAAGCCGAAGCGGTCCGAGCCGGTCTCGGCGCGCAGCGCGGTGGCGAGCGACCGGCGCAGCCCGGCGATGCGGGCGCGCATCCCGTCGAGTTCCTCCAGCCAGTCGGCCTTCATCGCCGGGTCGGTCAGGATCGTGGTGACGACGCGGGCGCCGTGATCGGGCGGGAAGCTGATCGAGGCGCGGTTGAGCCCGGCGAGCGTCGCCTGCACCGCGGCGCGCTCGTCCTCGGGGCAGAGGATCAGCGCGATCCCGGCGCGTTCGCGATAGAGGCCGAAATTCTTCGCCGCCGAGGCGGCGACGATCACCCGCGGCAGTTTTTCGGCGAGATGCCGCAGCCCGGCCGCATCCGGCTCGACCCCCGCGCCGAACCCCTGATAGGCGATGTCGACGAAGGGCGTGAGCTCGCGCTCGGCGAGGAAATCGGCCATCGCCGCCCAGTCCTGCGCGGTGAAATCGGCGCCCGTGGGGTTGTGGCAGCAGCCGTGCAGCAGCACCACGTCGCCGGGCTTGGCGCCGTTGAGGTCTGCCATCATCCCGGCGCGGTCGAGCGCGCCCTCGCCGGCGTCGTAGTAGCGGTAGCTTTTCTGGTCGAGCCCGACGACGCGCGCGAGCAGCGTGTGGTTGGGCCAGGTCGGGGTCGAGATCCAGACCGTGGCCTGCGCGTTGGCGGTCCGGATCAGCTCCATCGCCAGCCGCACCGCGCCGGTGCCGCCGGTGGCGGCGGCGGCGGCGATCTGGTCGTCGGGCACGGTATCGGCCAGGAGCAGCTTCGCCATCGCGCGGTGAAACTGCGCATCGCCGGCAAGCGCGGTGTAGGTCTTGGTCTCCTGCGTCTTCAGCAGATGCGCCTCGGCCGCCTTGACCGCGCGCATCACCGGCGTGTTGCCGGCGTCGTCGCGATAGACGCCGACGCCGAGATCGACCTTGTCGGCGCGCGGGTCGTCGCGGAACATCTGCATCACCTGCAGGATCGCGTCGGGCGGGGGCGCGGTGAGGGACTGGAACATGGGCTCTCCTTTCACAGCAGAGGCTGGTGGAAGACGTGATCGCGGGTGAGCACGCGGGAATGCACCTCGGTGCGGACGGGGACGAAGCCGTAACGCTGGTAGCGGATCAGCGCGCGCGGATGGTCCAGCGTGCAGGTGTTGACGGTCATCTTCGTCACCGCCTCGCGGCCCCAGCCGGTGAGGATCGCGCATTGCAGCAGCCAGCTGCCCAGCCCCCGGCCGACCGCCTCGGGCACGAGGCCGAAATAGGTCAGGTCGCACAGCCCGGCCTCGCGCCAGTCGAGCAGGAAAAAGCCCTGCGGCCAGCCCTGCCCCATCAGCGTGAAGAGCGCGACATCGGGATCGGCGAGCCAGTCGTCCAGCTTTGCGGCCGGCGCGGCGTGCATGTCGGTCCAGGCATGGTCGCGCCCGACCGCGTCGTAGAGCGCGAGGAAATACCAGCGCGGCGGCGTCTCGGCGCGCAAGAGCACCGCCTCGCGCCCGACCGGCAGCTTCGGCCAGCCGAAGCGCGGCCGCCCGGTCATCTCGAGCCAGGTGACGCGGTACTCGACCCGCTCGCCGGCGCGATGGGCATGCATGGCTCAGCCCTTCTCGATCGGCAGGTCCGGATACATGCCCCATTCCGCCCAGGAGCCGTCATAGAGCGAGTGCTTGGCGTGGCCCAGACGCTCGAGCGCGAGGCTCAGGATCGCCGCGGTCACGCCCGAGCCGCAGGTGGTGATCACCGGGCGGTCGGGATCGACCCCGGCCGCGGCAAGGGCGGCGCGCAGGCCGGCCTCGTCCTTCATCGTGCCGTCGGCGTTGAGAAGCTCGCCGAAGGGCAGGTTCAGCGAATTCGGGATACGGCCGCGGCGCAGGCCCGGGTGCGGCTCCTCGGCCTCGCCGCGAAAGCGACCGGCGGCGCGGACATCGACGATCTGCCAGTCGCCCAGTTTCGAGGCCGCGGCCACCTGCGCGACGTCGCGCACCAGCTGCGCCTGGCGCTGCACGGTGATGTGGCGGTCGCGGGTGACCGGCGGCATGTCCTCGAGCGGCCGGCCCTCGGCGGTCCATTTCGGCAGCCCGCCGTCGAGCACCGCGACATCGGTCTTGCCCATCAGCCGGAAGGTCCACCAGACGCGCGCGGCCGAGAAGATCCCCATCCCGTCATAGACCACGACCTGGTGGCCGTCGCCGATGCCCATCGCGCGCATCCGGCTGACGAACTTCTCGACCGGCGGCGCCATGTGTGGCAGTTCCGAACGGTGGTCGGCGATCTCGTCGATGTCGAAGAAGCGCGCGCCGGGGATATGGCCGGCATCGTATTCGGCGCGCGCGTCGCGGCCCATCCCGGGCAGGTAGTACGAGCCGTCGAGCACCCGCAGGTCGGGATCACCCAGATGCGCGGCCAACCAGTCGGTCGAGACAAGGGTGCGGGGGTCGTCCGTACGGGTGGGGGCGGCGGCCATCGGCGGCTCCTTCATCGCGGGCGGGGCGGGTCGCTTCACTGGTAACGGCCGGCGCCGGCGCAGGCAAGGCCGCGCACCGGCGCGGGCGGGCTTTTCCCCGCCCGGGGGCCGCGATAGGAAGGGCGCATGCGGCGCAGCCTGACCGAGATCTACGACGCGCATGTGGCCGAGGGCCGGGTCCGCCCCGATGCCGCGCAGCGCGGCGTGCTGCCCCGGCTGGAAGAGCTGCGCCGCCGGCTGGAAGCGCCGCCGGCGAGGAAGCGCCTGCTCGCCGGGCTCTTCGGCAAGGCCGCGCCCGAAGGGCCGCTCGGCCTCTATCTCTGGGGCGGCGTCGGGCGCGGCAAGTCGATGCTGATGGACCTCTTCGCCGAGGCCGTCGCGATCCCGCAGAAGCGCCGGGTGCATTTCCACGCCTTCATGCAGGAGATCCATGCCGGCATGCATGCCGCCCGCAAGCGCGGCGTCGAGGACGCGCTGGAGCCGGTGGCGCAGGCGGTGATCGAGGAGGTGCGGCTCCTCGCCTTCGACGAGATGCAGATCACCGACATTACCGACGCGATGATCGTCGGCCGGCTCTTCGAGAAGCTCTTCGCCGCCGGCGTGGTCGTCGTCACCACCTCGAACCGGCCGCCCGAGGATCTCTACAAGGACGGCCTGAACCGGGCGCTGTTCCTGCCGTTCATCGCGCTTTTGCGCGACCGGATGCAGGTGGTCGAGCTGGAAAGCGAGACCGACTACCGCCAGCACCGGCTGGAAGGCGCGCAGGTCTATTTCCACCCCGCCGACACCGCGGCGCGCGACGCGATCGACGGGCTCTGGCAGGAGCTGACCGGCGCCGATCCCGGCACGCCGCTGGTGCTGACCGTGCAGGGGCGCCGGGTGGAACTGCCACGCCATCACAACGGCGTCGCGCGGGCGGATTTCTGGGAGCTCTGCGGCCGGCCGCTGGGCCCGGCGGACTACCTCGAGGTCGCCCGCGCGGTCCGGGTCCTGATCCTCGAGCACATCCCGCGGCTCTCGGCGGCGAACTACAACGAGGCCAAGCGATTCGTGACGCTGATCGACGCGCTCTACGAGGCGCGCGTGCGGCTGATCGCCAGCGCCGCCGACGCGCCCGAGGAGCTCTATCTGGAAGGCGCGGGCGCGTTCGAGTTCGAGCGCACGGCGAGCCGGCTGCGCGAGATGCAGGCCGCCGACTGGGCGACGGAGCCCGCCGCCGGCTGACCGGCCCCGCGGAACCCTTGCGCGTCATCGGTACGGTGAAAATCGATGGGGGGTTCCGACCGCCCGGAACCCCCCATCTTCCCACGTGCCCTTCGCACCACACGTGTAAACTGGTATTGGCCCGGGCCGTCCTGGCCCATGTCCGGACACTGCCAGATTCGGACGCGCCCGGCAAACCCGAAATACGCAGGATTTGAGGCAATTACCCCGGTCAGGGGCTCAGGCGTAGACCGATTCCCGGCCGAAATGGCGGCAGAGCAGATAGTAGACCACGGCGCGGTACTTGTTGCGCTCGGACCGGCCGTAGGTCTCGATCACCTTGTCGATCGCGGCGTCGAGTTCCGGCCCGTCCGGCAGGCCCAGTTTCCGCATCAGGTAGTTCCGCTTCACCGTGACCAGTTCGTGCGGCTGCGTCGCGGCCACGGTATTGGCATCGGCGTCGTAGATCGACGGCCCGCAGCCGATGGTGACCTTGCGCAACAACTCCATGTCGGGTTCGACCCCGCACTTGCTGCGCAGATCCTCGGCATAGCGCGCAATCAGTTCATCCCTGCGTCCCATGAAATCTCTCCCTGCAATGCGTGGCACCGAACGCCACGGCGTCAGTCTGCCGGCCGGGGCGCCCCCCGGCAAGCGCCGTTTCCTTCAGAACCGCTCGGCGCGCAGGATATGCGTGTCGGTGACGCTGACGACGCCGATATGCTCGTCAAGCACCGGAAACAGCGCCTCGAGAAGCGCGTCCAGCCGGTGCGGCGAGATCAGGCAGATCACCGCGATCATGCTGAAGGCGCGGCTGACCTGGCCCTCGCGCGTCCAGCGCCCCGAGGCGCCCGAGCCGCCGAGAACCGGCAGGATCGTGTAGCCGGTAACGCCCACCTCCTCCAGCGCGCGGGTGATCTGCTTTTCCATCACCGCCTCGATCATCACCTCGACGCGCCTGGCATCGTGCATCTGCATCGCTCAGCCTCCGGTCAATGTCTGGGCCAGCGCCATGTAGAGCGGGATGCCCAGGGTCAGGTTGAAGGGGAAGGTGATGCCCAGCGCCAGCGTCAGGTAGAGCGCCGGATTGGCCCGCGGCAGTGCCACGCGCATCGCCGCCGGCACCGCGATGTAGCTGGCCGAGGCCGAGAGCGTCATCATCACCGCGACACCGCCCGCCGAGAGGCCCAGCACGAGCCCCACCGCCAGCCCGAAGGCCGCGCCGACGAGCGGCATCAGGATGCCGAAGGCGACGACGCCGGGCGTCACCACCCGCCGCGCCGCGCGCAGCTCGCGCCCGGCGACGATGCCCATGTCCAGAAGGAACAGGCACAGCACCCCCTTGAACGGCGCAACGATGAAGGGCGCGATCTCGGCCATGCCGCGCTCGCCGGTTATCCAGCCGATGGCGAAGGCGCCGAGCAGGAGCACGATCGAGCCGTTGAGCAGGATCTCGCGCCAGAGGTCGCTGTCCATCTTTCCGCCGGCACCGCCGCGCATCGCCAGCCACAGCGCCGAGACGATGGCCGGCGCCTCCATCGCCGCGGCGACGGCGACCATGTAGCCCTCGTGCACGATCCCGCCCGCGGTCAAGAGCGAGGTCGCGGCGACGAAGGTCACGATCGAGATCGAACCGTAATGCCCCGCCACCGCCGCCGCGTCGAGCACCGAGACCCCGCGCGCCAGCACCCGGATGAGCGCGAAGGCGACGAAGGGCAGCAGGAAGGAAAGCACCACGCCGGCGAGCACCGCAAGCCCGAGGCTGATATCTGCGCCATGCTGCGCGACGCTGGCCCCGCCCTTGAAGCCGATCGCGAACAGAAGATAGAGCGACATGCCCTTGGCGATGGCCTCGGGAAAGGTCAGGTCCGACCGCGCCAGCGACGCGGCGACCCCCAGCACGAAGAACAGGATCACGGGCGAGAGCAGGTTCTGCCCGGCAAGCGAGAGGATCTGGTCCATCGGAACTCCGCACGACTCGATACCGGATAGCGCCAGCGCGCGGTCCGGTCCAGAGCCTGCCGCGCCGCCGCCTAGAGCCGGCGCAACAACTCGGGCGTCGGCCAGCCGTCGGCGGGCAGGCCCAGCTGCGCCTGGATGTCCTGCACCGCGGCACGCGTGTTCGCGCCCAGGATGCCGGTGACGCCGCCGGTATCGAAGCCGCGCGCCTGCAGCCGCCGCTGCAGCTCGCGCATCTGCTCGCGGTCGAGCCCCGGCTGCGGATTGCCCGCGTCATAGACCGGCGCGCCGTCGAGCCGCGTGGCGAAATAGGCCGCGGTCACGACATAGGTGAAGCTCTGGTTCCAGTCGAAGAGCACGCGGAAGTTCGGAAAGACCATGAAGGCCGGCCCCCGGTGCCCCTGCGGCAGGATCACCGAGGCGCGCATCGATCCCGCGGGCAGCGCGCCGTGGCGCGGCTGGACGCCCAGCCGCTGCCACTCGGCCACCGTCAGTTCGGTCCTGAGCCCGGTGCGGGTCAGGTCCAGCCCCGCCGGGATGCGCACCTCGTGCAGCCAGGGCTCGCCCGCCCGCCAGCCGTGGTGGCGCAGGAGCGCCGCGCCCGAGAGCACCGCGTCGGCGAGCGAGCGCCTGAGGTCGATCCGGCCGTCGCCATCGCCATCGACGGCGAGGTTCAGGATGTCGGTGGGCAGCATCTGCACCATGCCGATCTCGCCCGCCCAGGCGCCGGTCGTCGTCGCCGGGTCGAGCATGCCGCGGCGGTAGAGCTCGATCATCGCCAGGACCTGCGGCCGGAAGAGCTCGGGCCGGCGGCAGTCATGGGCCAGCGTGACCAGCGCGTTCGCCGTGTTGAAATCGCCCTGGAAGCTGCCGTAGTCGGTCTCGAAGGCGAGGAAGGCGAGCAGCATCGCCGGCGCGACGCCGTATTCGCGCTGCGCCCGCTCGAAGAGCGCGGCATGCTGCTGGCGCATCCGCTGGCCGCGGGTCAGCCGGTCCTGGCTGATCAGCGCGCGCGAGAAGTCGATGAAGGGCTGGGTGAAGAAGCCCTGGCCCCGGTCGCGCTGCAGCACCGACTGGTCCTGGCGCACGCTGCGGAAGAAGCGGTCGACCACCTCGCGCGGCTGGCCCTGCGCCACGGCCTCGGCCTTCAGCCCCTCGACGAAGGCGGTAAACGGCCCGCCGCAGGTCTGCGCGGCGGCGGGGCTGGACGCAACCGCCAGCGCGGCGGCAAGAACGATCTGACGCATTCGACCTCCCGGGGGCACTCCACCGGAAGGCTAGCAAGCGATGCGCCGGGTTCCAAGCGTCGCGTCAGCCGCGGCCGTGCGGCGCGTCGAAGTCGAGTTCCGGCCCGACGGGGACGATCCGGTGCGGATTGATGGTCTCGTGGCTGTAATGGTAGTGGCGCGTGATGTGGTCCATGTGCACCGTGCCCGCCACGCCCGGATGCTGGTAGAGATCGCGCGTATAGGCCCAGAGGTTCGGGTAATCGACCAGCCGCTTCCGGTTGCACTTGAAATGCCCGTGATAGACCGCGTCGAAGCGCACCAGCGTGGTGAAGAGCCGCCAGTCGGCCTCGGTCAGCCGCGCGCCCATCAGGTAGCGGTTTTCGGCCAAATGCAACTCCAGCCAGTCGAGCGAGTCGAAAAGCGGCCCGACGGCGGCGTCATAGGCCTTCTGCGTCGTGGCGAAGCCCGCCTTGTAGACGCCGTTGTTCACCGTGTCGTAGACGCGCGCGTTGATCCGCTCGATCCCGTCGCGCAACTCCTCGGGCCAGTAGTCGGCGTCGTTCCCGGTGATCCCGTCGAAGGCCGCGTTGAACATGCGGATGATCTCGGCGCTTTCATTGGACACGATCGTGCCGCGCTCGCGGTCCCAGAGCACCGGCACCGTCACCCGCCCCGAGACCTCGGGATCGGCGCGGGAATAGACCTCGTGCATGAACGCCGCCCCGTGCAGCCGGTCGCCGGTGGCACCGGGGAAATCGGTGCGGAACTCCCAGCCGTTCTCCAGCATGTCGGGATGCACGACCGAGACGTCGATACGGTCCTCGAGCCCCTTGAGCGCGCGGAAGATCAGCGTCCGGTGCGCCCAGGGACAGGCACAGGAGACATAGAGATGGTAGCGCCCGCTCTCCGCCCTGAAGCCGCCCTCGCCCGAGGGACCCGGGGCGCCGTCCACCGTCACCCAGTTGCGGAACCGCGCCGTGTCGCGCTTGAACGCCCCGCCGGTCGCCCGCGTGTCGTACCAGCCCGAGGTCCATTCGCCGTCGATCAGTCTGCCCATTCTCTCCGCTCCTTTTCCTCGCCATCAGATCGTGCCCCGGCGCAGTCCTTCAACCAGCGGCTGCGCGCATCGCCTGTGCACACCCGAACAGCGGGAAAAACGCAGATGTCATAAAAGGATAACTTGTTTTTAGTGAAGTTTCCGGCATCATGGTGTCAGCTGCCGGGGGGCACGACATGCTGGAACATCTGCCGGAGGATATCCGTCGCGGGCTCGAGGCCGCGCGCATGCGCGGCGAACGCAGGGGCTCTCGCCTCTGCGTGCATCTGAACGGGGCGGCCTTTCCCGTCCGCCGTCTCTGGGACGGGGGCTTCGCGCTCGACGCCGCGCGCGCGCCGCGGCTGCGCGGCGTGGTCGACATCTTCGACGGGCCGCGGCACCTGCTGCACGCGCTGATCATCGCCTCCGAACTCGACGAGGGCGAGATGCGCTACGAGTTCAAGCAGGTCACCGCCGTCGGCACCGGCCCGGTGCGCGACTATGCCGAGGAGGCGCCGGCGCCCTCGGGCTTCCTGTCCTTCCTGCCGCGGCTGATCTGACCGGCTTGCGCGGCGGCGCCCGCCGCGCCATGCTGCGCGGGCAGGAGGATGGATCATGCCGAAAGCCTACTGGGTCGCCCATGTCGATGTCCGCGATCCCGACACCTATGCCCGCTACCGCGAAGCGAATGCCGCGCCGCTTGCCAGATACGGCGGGCGCTTCCTGATCCGCGGCGGGGCGCAAACGCAGATGGAGGGCGAAACCCGCGCCCGCACCGTGGTGATCGAGTTTCCCAGCCTCGAGGCCGCGACGGCGTGCTACGATTCGCCCGAATACCAGGCAGCGAAGGCCATTCGCGACCCGGTCAGCACCGCCGATCTGATCATCGTCGAGGGCTACGAGGGCTAGCAAAGGCGTCCCGCCCGCCCTATACCGCGCGCGACACCGCAGCCCCGGAGCCCGTGCATGCGCCGCGCCACCATCGCCCGCAAGACGACCGAGACCGAGATCACCGTCGAGCTGGTGCTCGACGGCTCGGGCAGCTACGACAACCGCACCGGCGTCGGCTTCCTCGACCACATGCTCGACCAGCTCGCCCGCCACGCGCTCTTCGATCTGACGGTCAAGGCGACGGGCGATCTGCATATCGACGACCACCACACGGTCGAGGATGTTGGCATCGCGCTCGGCCAGGCCCTGGCGCAGGCGCTCGGCGACAAGCGCGGCATCCGCCGCTACGGCACCTGCCACCTGCCGATGGACGACGCCCAGATCCGCGCGGCGCTCGATCTCTCGGGCCGGCCGTACCTCGTGTGGAACGTCGATTTCCCGACGGCGAGGATCGGCGGCTTCGACACCGAACTGGTGCGCGAATTCTTCCAGGCCTTCAGCACGCATGGCGGCGTCACGCTGCATGTCGACCGGCTGCACGGCATCAACAGCCACCACATCGCCGAGGCCGCCTTCAAGGCCGTCGCCCGCGCGCTCCGCGCCGCGGTCGAGATCGACCCGCGCAAGGCCGACGCCGTGCCCTCGACCAAGGGCACGCTCTGAGCCGATGCTGACCGTCCTTGTCGATTACGAAAGCGGCAACCTGCATTCGGCCGAAAAGGCCTTCCAGCGCATGGCGACCGAGGTCGGCGGCGGCGAGATCCTGATCTCGGCCCGGGCCGAGGACGTCGCCCGCGCCGACCGGATCGTGCTGCCCGGCGACGGCGCCTTTCCCGCCTGCCGCGACGCGCTCGCCGCGGTGCCGGGCATGATCGAGGCGCTGACCGAGGCGGTGATCGCCCGCGCCCGGCCGTTCCTGGGCATCTGCGTCGGCATGCAGCTGCTGGCGACGCGCGGGCTGGAATACCGCGAGACGCCGGGCCTCGGCTGGATCGGCGGCACGGTCGAGCGCATCGCGCCGGCCGATCCGGCGCTGAAGGTGCCGCATATGGGCTGGAACGACATGGTGATCGACCGCCCGCACCCGGTCCTCGACGGGCTGGAGACCGGCGAGCACGCCTATTTCGTCCATTCCTACCAGTTCCACCTCGACGATCCCGCGCATCTCGTCGCCCATGTCGATTACGGCGGCCCGGTCACCGCCATCGTCGGGCGGGACAACATCCTCGGCACCCAGTTCCACCCGGAAAAGAGCCAGACCGCCGGGCTGCGACTGATCGGAAACTTCCTGCGCTGGAGCCCCTGAGATGGCCGACCTGCAGGCCAGGCTCGAGGCGATCGCCGCCGAGATGGCCGCCGCGCCCGACCGCGGCAGGGTCGCTGACTACATCCCCGAACTCGCCTGCATCGACCCCGACCAGTTCGCGATCGCGGTCTGCCTCGCCGACGGCACCGAATGCGCCGCCGGCGACGCCGACACGCGCTTCTCGATCCAGTCGGTGTCGAAGGTCTTCACCCTGGCGATGGCGCTCGGCCGGCTCGGCGACCAGCTCTGGAGCCGGGTCGGGCGCGAGCCCTCGGGGCTTGCCTTCAACTCGATCCTGCAGCTCGAGCACGAGCGCGGCATCCCGCGCAACCCGTTCATCAATGCCGGCGCCATCGTCGTCACCGACGCGCTGCTCTCGGGCCATGCCCCGCGCGAGTTCCTCGGCGAGTATCTGCGCTTCCTGCGCCTTGCCGCCGATGACGAGGACATCCACGTCAACGAGGCGGTGGCGCGATCCGAGACCGAGACCGGGCACCGCAACTTCGCGCTCGCCTACGAGCTGCGCGCGCATGACAACCTGCACCACCCGCCCGACCACGTGCTCGGCGCCTATTTCCACCAATGCGCGGCCGAGATGACCTGCCGCCAGCTCGCCCGCGCCGGCCGCTTCCTGATGGGCGCCGCAGCGGCGCCGCGGCTGCTCTCGCCGGCCCGCATCCGCCGGATCAACGCGCTGATGATGACCTGCGGCCATTACGACGGCTCGGGCGATTTCGCCTTCCGCGTCGGCCTGCCGGGCAAGAGCGGCGTCGGCGGCGGCATCCTGGTCATCGTGCCCGAACGCGCCGCCATCGCCGTCTGGTCGCCGGGGCTCAACGCGCAGGGCAATTCGCAACTCGGCACGCTCGCCATCGAGCGGCTGGCGCGGGCGCAGCACTGGTCGGTCTTCGGCTGAGCCCGGCGTTCCGCCGAAAGCTTTCGTTGTGGTTAACGGGCGCCGTTCGTTCCTTTATTTCAATGGCTTGCCGGAGCGCACAATCTTGTGCACCCCCCGCCGCGGCTCAGTTCGCCCGCCGCCAGACCTGGTCGCGGCACATCAGCGGCAGCGTGCAATGCGTCACCGTCAGCCGGTCGCCGGCGAGCTCCATCCGCGCGCGGTAGTCCTGCCCGCGATCGGGCAGCCATTGCCGCCCGTCGCGATAGCGCCCCGAGCCGCGCGGCTCCATGTCCCAGATATAGGCGCGCCCGATATGCGGCGAATCGAGCGGCCGGCCCGCCGCGTCGTAGGTCGAGACCAGTCGCCCGCAGATCCGGTCGTCGCAATCGACGATCTGGATCATCGACACCACGCCGCGCGCGTCGGGCTCGGTGCGCCAGAGGCCGAAGACCGGATCGGCCAGCGCCGGAGCCGCCAGCCCGGCCAGGGCCAGGGCGGCGCCGAGAAGCGTCTTCATCGCGGTATCCTCCCGCAGGCAGTTTCGCCGCCCCCGGCCGGCTTGGCAAGCGCGCCGATGCCGCGCCGGCGAGGCGCCGCGCGTTTGCATCGCCCGCCACGCTGCGCTAAGGGCCGGCCAGAGCAGCCGGAGCCCGCCCGATGATCCTCTATCCCGCGATCGACCTGAAGGACGGCCAGTGCGTGCGGCTCCTGCGCGGGGCGATGGAGAAGGCGACGGTCTTCAGCGACGATCCCGCCGGCCAGGCGCGCGCCTTCGCCGGGGCAGGGGCGGAATGGCTGCATCTCGTCGATCTTAACGGCGCCTTTGCCGGCGCGCCGGTCAATGCCGCGGCGGTCGAGGCGATCCTCTCCGCGGTCGCCATCCCCTGCCAGCTCGGCGGCGGCATCCGCGACATGGCGACGATCGAGGCCTGGCTGGAAAAGGGCCTCGCCCGCGTCATCCTCGGCACCGTCGCGGTCGAGAACCCCGACCTCGTGCGCACCGCCGCGCGCGCCTTTCCGGGCCGCGTGGCGGTGGGGATCGACGCCCGGCAGGGCCGCGTCGCCACCCGCGGCTGGGCCGACCAGACCGAGACCGACGTCACCGACCTCGCCCGCGCCTTCGAGGACGCCGGCGTCGCGGCGATCATCTACACCGATATCGACCGAGACGGCGCGATGCAGGGGCCGAACCTGGCCGCCACCGCCGCGCTTGCCCGCGCCGTCACGATCCCGGTCATCGCCTCGGGCGGGGTGGCGTCGCTTGCCGACCTGATCGCGCTGCGCGACACCGGGGTGATCGCCGGCGCCATCTCCGGCCGCGCGCTCTACGACGGCAAGCTCGACCTCGCTGCCGCGCTCGCCGCGCTGAAGGGCTGAGCGGTGCGCGTCGCCACGCGCATGGGCCTGGGGCTTCTCGGCGCGGGCCTCGTGCCGATCCTTGGCCTTCTGCTGATGGCCGGGCTCGCCCGCCTGGGCGGCTGCGCGGTCCACCACAACGCCGTCGCGAACTGCCGCCTTCTCGGCCTCGACGCGACCGGGACGCTCAACGCCCTGGGGCAGCTCGGCTGGTTCGTGCCGCTCGGCCTGCCGCTGATCGTGATCGGGCTGGTGACGCTGGGCATCGCCTTCGTGACTCGGCCGCGCTGAACCCCCGGTCCCCGCGCGGAAACCGGCGCAGGCGTCCCGCTCAGCGGACGGCGGCGGCGAATTCCGGCGTCGTCACCATCGCCTCGGCCACCGAGACCGGCACGCCGCGGGTGATCATCCGGCGGAAGACCATGTCGGCGCGCGGCCCCATCGCGCGCACCGCCTGCGGCGCGTCGGCGGCATTGGCCACGCGCGTCGCGTCCGAGGCCTGCGCCAGCGTCATCGCGTTGCGCGCCCCCTCGTGCCCCGGGCAGCCGACCAGTACGTCGGTCCAGACGGTGAGCCCGCGCGCCCCGGTCTCGGCCTGCGCGCGTTCGAGCAGGCGGCACTCGGCGGCGATCCGGTCGGCGGGCGCCGGGGCCGGCGCGGTCAGCGCCACGGGCGTGGCACAGGCGGCAAGAAGCGGGGGCAGGAACATCAGCGCGCGCATCGCCGCCCTTGTATCGGCGCGCGCGGGGGGTGTAAACGCGGGCCATGCTCAAGACCCGCATCATCCCCTGCCTCGACGTCGCCGACGGCCGCGTGGTCAAGGGCGTGAACTTCGTCAACCTCGTCGATGCCGGCGACCCGGTCGAGGCCGCCAAGGCCTATGACGCGGCGGGCGCGGACGAGCTCTGCTTCCTCGACATCCACGCGACGCACGAGAACCGCGGCGTGATGCTCGACCTCGTCACCCGCACCGCCGAGCAGTGCTTCATGCCGCTGACGGTGGGCGGCGGCGTGCGCTCGGTCGAGGATGTGCGCGCGCTCCTTCTCGCCGGCGCCGACAAGGTCAGCTTCAACTCCGCCGCCGTCGCCGATCCCGACGTGGTCGCGCGCGCCGCCGACCGTTTCGGCAGCCAGTGCATCGTCGTGGCGATCGACGCCAAGGCCGTCGCGCCGGCGAGCTGGGAGATCTTCACCCATGGCGGGCGACGGCCGACCGGGATCGACGCGGTCGCCTTCGCCCGCACCGTGGCGGCGAAGGGCGCGGGCGAGATCCTGCTGACCTCGATGGACCGCGACGGCACGCGCGCGGGGTTCAACCTGGAACTGACCCGCGCCATCGTCGATGCCGTGCCGATCCCGGTGATCGCCAGCGGAGGGGTCGGCACGCTCGACCACCTGGTCGAGGGCGTGACCATCGGCGGAGCTTCGGCGGTGCTCGCGGCCTCGATCTTCCATTTCGGCGAGTTCACCATCGCCGAGGCCAAGGCGCATATGGCGGCGGCCGGCATCCCGGTGCGGCCGGCATGAGCGCGCTGGAGAGACTTGCGGCGACCATCGCCGCCCGGCAGGGCGCGGAGCCGGAGAGCAGCTGGACCGCGAAGCTGCTGGCCAGGGGTCCCGAGGCCTGCGCCGGGAAGTTCGGCGAGGAGGCCGTCGAGGCGGTGATCGAGGCGGTGCGCGGCGACCGCGCGCGGCTGACCGCCGAGGCGGCCGACGTGCTCTATCACCTCCTGGTCATGTGCGCCGCCCGCGGCGTGACGCTGGCCGAGATCGAGGCGGAACTCGCGCGCCGCGAAGGCCGGTCGGGGCTCGACGAGAAGGCGTCGCGGGGCGGCGGGAACTGAGCCGGGGACGGGCCGCCCGACCGCGGGGTGTGCGCATGCGCTCACCTTTGCAGGTCGTTGATATCGCGTGATTATTCGAGCGCGTTAACCGCAATGAAACTTTCGGACGGGACCGGCGGAACCATCGGCTCGCGGGCAGCGCCAAAGGTTTCGTTGCGGTTAATTTTTCGGAATTGTCGTTTTGGATCAGAGCGTTGCAAGAGTGCTCGCATGCGAACACTCCCCGGTCAGGCATGGAAGCGGAAGGTCCAGCGCCGCCGCGCCTGCAGGTCGATCTCGGGCGGGATCTGCGACGGGGCGGCGAGCA
>SLPP01000308.1 GCA_007131945.1 Paracoccaceae bacterium
CGCAGGAGGTCAATGCCCGCCAGGTCAACGCGCTTCTCGAACACGTGACGCGGATGGCTCCAGACTACCCCCGCCTGTCGCTGCCGATCGAGGCGGTGCATGGCGACGCCGACTCGATCGTCGGGCTCGAGATCCACTCGGCGCGGCTCGCGCGCGAGGTCGCATCGGTCAACCTGAAGGTGATCGAGGGTGGCGGCCACATGCCGCATCACAGCCACACCGAGGTCGTGCTGGAAGCGATCGACCGCGCCGCGCGCCGCGCCGGTTTGCGCTGAACCCGCTCAGGTCCCCAGAAGCCCGCGCGCCCCGTCCCAGACCAGCCGCAGCCCGACGATCGCGACGGTGACGTACATGAACGGGTAGAAGACCTCGGCCCGCATGCGCTTGACCACCGCCGCACCCGCCAGAACGGCGACCACCGCCACGGGCAACAGAGTGAGCGCGGTCATGAGCGTGCGCGCGTCGAATAAGCCGAGTGCCGCATAGGGCAACACCTTTACCGAGTTGACCACGGCGAAGAAGATCACGCTGGAGCCGGTGAGCACTTTCGGATCGAGTTTCAACGGCAGGGCATAGACCTGGAACGGCGGCCCGCCGGCATGCGCGACGAAGGAGGTGAAGCCCGCCACCGCGCCCCAGAACCAGCCCGACTTGCGCCCCGGACGCTCGACCTGGCGCAGCAACAGTCGGGCGATGAAGCCCAGCGCCACGAGCCCGACGATCAACCGCACCGCCGCCTCAGGCGTCACCGCCGCGGTCAGCCAGCCGATGCCGATGCCGAGAAGCGCCGCCGGAACCGTCGCCCAGAGGAGCGCGCGGTCGAACCAGCCGCGCCAGGTCCAGAGCCCGACGGCGTCCATCATCAGGAGCACCGGCAGGAGCAGTGCCGCCGCCTGCACCGGCGGCAGAACCAGCGCCAGCACCGCGACGCCGATGAGCGCGAAGCCGCCGCCGAGCCCGCCCTTCGAGAGCCCGAAGAAGACCACCGCCACCAGCGCCGCGAGCGCCGTCGCGGGATCGCCGAGCAAGGTGCGGTCGAGAAGGTACGCCGCCTGGTTCGCGATCATGCCCGGAGAGCCCCGGGGGCGCCGGCGAAAGCGAAACGGATCGTGACATCTGCGGCCATGACCCTGCGCCATACGCGCACTCGCCGGGTTTTCGCAAGACCACGCCGCGACACCCGGTCGCGGCTTGTGCCTTAATATAATATAGCGAGTATTATTTTTTTTGCGCTAGACTGCATCCGAAGCTGCAAAGGTTCGCGATGCGCCTGACTAAACATACTGACTTCGCCTTGCGCGTGCTGATCTATGCCGCGGCGAACAGCGACAGGCTGGTGACGATCGACGAGACCGTCGTGGCCTGCGGCGGCCTCTCGCGCGGACATGTGATGAAGGTGATCGCCACTCTCGGCCGCGCGGGATTCATTGCCGGCCAACGCGGTCGCGCCGGCGGTTTTCGTCTTGCGCGTACCCCCGAGGCGATCCGGCTGGGCGACGTTCTGCGCAACACCGAGCCGGATTTCGCGCTGGTCGAGTGCATGGGGCCGACGCCCGACTGCGTGATCCTGCCCGCCTGCCGGTTGCCGCGCATCATGGGCTCGGCGCGCGATGCCTTCCTTGCCGAGTTCGACCGCCACAGCCTCGCCGACATCGCGCTCGATCGCAGCGCCTTCGCCAGTCCATCCACGATGCCCGGAGCCGCGTCGCATGCCGCCGGATAGCCCCGCTCCGCCCCGGCAAGCACGAGTCCCGTCCGTTCCGGAGTCCGGTGCAAGGCGGGGTCGAAGCGCCGTGACCACCGGTCGCCCGACCTCTCCGCCCTGCATGGCCGGCGAGGTCGCGCCCGACTTTTTCGACCCGCTCGCCATCGATGCGCAGCAGGCGCTCGACGTCGCCCGCTGGCGTCGGGCAGAACGTTCGCGCCTTGATGCGATGCGGCGTGCCCTTCCGGTCGCCGAACGCGGGGCGATCGATGCCGCGCTGGCCGACGGGCTCGATGCGCTGCTCGTTCGGCGGCTGGGCGATCTGCGCGGGTGCGTGGTGGCCGGCTACTGGCCGATCCGGGGCGAGCCCGACCTGCGTTCCTGGCTCTATAGGCTGCGCGGGCGCGGCGCGGTGATCGCGTTGCCGGTGATCCTGCAACGCAACGTCCCGCTCGGCTTTCGCCGCTGGGAGGCGGGCGCGCGGCTGGTCCGCGGCCACTGGAACATCCCCGAACCGCTGCCCGAGGCGCCGCTGATCGATCCCGACGCGGTGCTCGCCCCCTGCCTCGGCTGGGATGGCGCGGGCTACCGGCTGGGCCATGGCGGCGGCTATTTCGACCGTACGCTCGCTGTTCGCCACCCACGGCCCCTTGCCATCGGCATCGGCCTGCAGGCGGCGCGGCTCGTGACCATCTATCCGCAACCCCACGACATCCGGCTCGACGCGATCGTGACCGAGGCCGGTGTGCAACACGAGAGCGACGCATGACCACTTCCGCCGAAGCGATCCGCGCCTGGCAGGGCCCGGCGATCCTGAGTTATGGCTACCGGCCCTTCTTCCTGCTGGCGGGGATCTGGGCGGCGCTGGCGATGCTGCTCTGGATCCTCATGCTCATCGGCGCGGCGGTGCCTTCGGGCGTCTTCGGCCCGGTGGCCTGGCACGCGCATGCCCTGCTTTTCGGCTATACCGGCGCGGTGATCGCGGGCTTCCTGATGACTGCGGTGCCGAACTGGACAGGCCGCTTTCCGATCGTCGGCTGGCCGCTCGCGGCGCTGGTGGTGCTGTGGCTGATCGGGCGGGTCGCGGTGACCGCGCCGCTGGGGCTGTCGCCGCTCCTCGTCGCGCTGATCGACCTCGCCTTCCCGGCTGCGCTCGCCCTCGCCATCGGGCGCGAGATCGTTGCCGGGCGGAACTGGCGTAACCTAAAGATCCTGGCGCTCTTCGCGGTGCTTGTCCTCGCCAATGCCCGCTTCCACTGGGCGGAGGCTGCGGGCGGGCAGGCCGCGGGCGACTGGGGAGCGCGGCTGGGGCTTGCGGTCGTCATCATGATGATCGCGGTGATCGGCGGGCGGATTGTGCCCAGCTTCACCCGCAACTGGCTCGCCCGGCGCGGCCCCGGAGCGCTGCCCGCGCCGATGGACCGGTTCGACGCGGTGGCGATGGGGCTGACGCTGGTGACGCTGTTCTTCTGGGTGGTGCTGCCCTTCGACATCGTGACCGGCATCCTGTGCCTGATCGCCGGGCTCGCCAACCTCGCCCGGCTGGCGCGCTGGCAGGGGCAACGGACGGGGGCCGAGCCGCTGGTCTGGGTGCTACATGCGGGCTTCGCCTTCGTCGGCCTCGGCTTCCTCGCCGTCGGGTTCGATGCGCTGGGCCTCGGGCCCGGCGGCACCGGGCCGCAGCATGTCTGGCTGGCGGGAGCGATCGGGGTGATGACGCTGGCGGTGATGACGCGGGCGAGCCTCGGCCATGCCGGGCTGCCGCTGAGCGCGGGGCGGGGGGCGATGCTGCTCTATCTCGCGGTGATCGGCGCGGTGCTGGCGCGGTTCGTCTCGGGCCTCATGCCGGGGGCGGTGTGGCTCACGCATCTCGCCGGCACGCTCTGGATCGCGGGCTTCGTCGGCTTCGCGCTCCTTTACTGGTCGATCCTGACGCGACCGCGGGCGGACCAACGGCGGGCAAATCCAGCTTCCTAGGGACCTGCGCAAATTTGAGCAGGCCGGCATACTATTGATACAACGATATAAAATCGAAAAATCAACCGAAATGAAAGTTCTTTCCGCGCAGCAAGTCCAGGCGTCACGCGGGGCCAAGCAGGGCTTCCGTCTCGGCCCAGAGCCGCGCGACGGTCTCGCCGGCGGGACCGGCCTGCGCGCGGCCCGCGGCCTGACCGGCGAGCAGGTACATCCGGTCGGTGTCTCCGGCCTGCATGGCGGCCTGGCGCATGGGCTCGGTCAGGTGGCGCTGCACCGGGTAGGGAAGGGGCGGCGGCACCTCCGGGGCATGCGCGGCCTCGGTGAAACGGTTGCCGATCACCCGGCAGGGCCGGCCGGTAAAGGCGCGGCTTACCAGCGTGTCCTCGGGGCGCGCGCGGGCAAGCGCATCGGCCCAGCCGGGGGCGATGCCGGCCTCGGGCGCGCGCAGGAGCGCGGTCCCCGGCATCACCGCCGAGGCACCCAGGACCAGCGCCGCCGCCGCGCTGCGCCCGTCGGCGATGGCGCCGGCGGCGATCACCGGCACCGAGAGCGCATCCGCCAGCGCCGGGATCAGCGCGAAGGCGCCGACAGTCGCGCGCGCCTCGGCGTCGCGCTGGGTGAAGGCGCCGCGGTGACCCCCGGCCTCGACCCCCTGGGCGACGACGGCATCTGCGCCCGCCGCCTCGGCGGCAAGCCCCTCGGCGAGCGTGGTGGCGGTGGCGAACCAGGCGATGCCCGCCGCCTTGAGTTCCGCCACCTGGTCGGGGCGAAAGAGGCCCATGATGCTCGATGCCGCATCCGGGCGCGCGGCGAGGATCGCGGCGAACTGGGCGTCGAAATCGGGCTGCATAGGCCCGCTCGGTAGGGCCGGCGCCGGGCCGAAACGGGAAAGGAACGCCGCCTGTGCGGCCTCGGCACTCGTGTCGCGGTCGGGTTCCGCGTCGGGCACCCAGAGGTTGATCTGCACCGCGCGCCCTGACATCTGCCGGAAGCGTGCCATCCAGTCGGTGATCCCCGCGGGCGGCAGCGGCAGCGCCCCGCAGGCGCCCATGCCACCGGCCTCGGCCACGGCGGCGGCGAGCGCCGGCGGTGAGGCACCGGCCATCGGCGCCATCAGGACCGGGATCCGCAGCCCGAAACGCCGGCAGAAGGCGCGGGACCGGTTGCGCGGGACGTCCATGGCGGCCTCTCGATCGGAAGGATGGCAGTCTGCACCCCGCGCGCCGCGCGCGCAAGCGCTTGACAGCCAGACCGGCCGCCTGTTGCATGGCGCAAAGAGGGGAGGCCACCGGTGCGCAGACTCTACCTGTTCCTGGCGTACGCGCTGGATCGGGCGACACTGATCCTGTGCGGCGCGGCGGGGCTGGTCCTGGTGGCGATGGTGCTGGTCAACGTGGTCCTGCGCTACGGCTTCGGCACCGGCTCGATCGCGATGCAGGACCTTGCCGCCTATGCCTTCGCCGTCTTCCTCATTACCTCGCTGCCGGTCTGCCTCGCCCGCGGCGGTCATGTCCGGGTCGAGGTCTTCTCCGAACGGATGGGCCCGGGCTACCTGCGTGCCGCCGACACGGTGGCGCTGATCGTCTTCCTGATCCCGCTCTTCGGGCTCATCGTCTGGGCGGGCTGGGGCGCGCTCGCCGAAAGCTGGCGGGTGCGCGAGGGGTCGGTCACGCCCGGCGGGCTGGGCGGTCTCTACATGGTCAAGACGGTGCTGCCGGTGGCGGCGGTGCTGATGATCGTGCAGGGGATCGCCGCGGTGCTGGACCCGCCGCGCCCGAAATCGCTTGCGGACACCCTGCCGTGAGCCCGCAGGAATGGATCCTGCTGGTGATGTTCGTGGCGCTCTTCGCCGGGATCCTCAGCGGCATCCCGGCGATGCTGGCGATTGCCGGCGTGCCGATGGTCACCGCCGTCATCGCCGCGCAGCTGGGGTATTTCAACCTGGCCTTTCTCAACTTCTTCCCGGCGCGCGTCTGGGGGGTGATGACCAACACGCTTCTCATGGCGGTGCCGCTCTTCGTGCTGATGGGCGTGCTGCTCGAGCGATCGCGGCTGGCCGAGCGGATGCTGCAGGTCCTCGCCCGGCTGATGGGCGGCAGCCCGCGCGGGATGGCGCTGTCGGTACTCTTTTTCAGCGCGATCATCGCCGCCTCGACGGGCATCATCGGCGCGACCATCGTCATGCTGGTGCTGATCGCGCTGAAGCCGATGCTGGCGGCGGGCGTGCCCCGGCGGCAGGCGAGCGGGCTCATCTGCGCCTCGGGCACGCTCGGCCAGATCATCCCGCCCTCGATCGTGCTGGTGCTGCTCGGCGACCAGATCGGCAACACCTATCTCGAGGCGCAGCAGCGGGCGGGGAATTTCGCGCCGCAGCCGGTGTCGGTCGCCGATCTCTTCGCCGGGGCGCTGGTTCCGGGGGTGCTGCTGGTCGGGCTCTACGGGCTGTGGCTCCTGGCGACGCTGCGGCCGGTGCGCGGCGCGGTGCCGCCGCCGCGCGTCGCGGTGCCGTTGGGCGAGGTCCTGTTCACCTTCCTGCCGCCGCTTCTGCTGATCCTCGCCGTCCTCGGCTCGATCCTCGCCGGCGTCGCCACCGCGACCGAAGCCGCGGGGCTGGGCGCGGTCGGCGCGCTCCTGATGGCGGCCTTCGTCAGCACGCGGGCGATGGCCGAGCGGGTGGTGATCGCCGCCGCCGGGCTTTCGGCCTTCACGCTGGTGATGCTGCGCATGGCCGGGCTGGGGCGGGCGGCGATCGACACGCCCGCCGGCATGCTGGCGCTGCTTGCCGCCGGGCTGATCGCCGTCGGCGTCGTCGTCGGCGCGCTGCGTCTCTGGCGCGGCCAGCTCCTGCAGGCCTCACTGGTCGAGACGATCCGCGTCTCGGGCATGGTCTTCGGCATCGTCATCGCCGCCTCGATGCTGGCGCTCGTCTTCCGCGGCTTCGGCGGCGACCGGACGGTGACGGCGCTAATGGGGGCGCTTCCCGGAGGAGATCTGACGCCGGTGCTGGTGGTGATGCTGGTCGTGTTCCTGCTCGGCTTCATCCTCGACGCGGTCGAGATCATCTACATCGTCGTGCCGCTTCTCGGTGCGGCGGTGCTGATGAGCGACATCTCGCCCGTGTGGTTCGCGGTGCTCATCGCGATGAACCTGCAGACGAGCTTCCTGACGCCGCCCTTCGGCTTTGCGCTCTTCTACTTCCGTTCGGTCGCGCCTGCGACGATCGGCACGGTCGAGATCTATCGCGGTGTGCTACCCTTCGTGCTGCTGCAGCTGGGCGCGCTGGCGATTCTCGTCGCCTTTCCGCAGCTGGCAACCTGGCTGCCGGACCGACTGTTCTGAAAAACCAACTGAGGAGGAGACCAAGATGAAACGCAGAACCTTCCTGGCCTCGGGCGCCGGCATCGGCGCCGCGACGCTGGCCGCGCCGGCGATCGCCCAGGGCCGGATCGAATGGGACATGCCCTCGGCATTCCCCAAGGCCGCGCCGGGGGTGGGCACCAACGTCACCCGCTATGCCGAACTGGTCCAGGCCATGTCCGACGGGCGGATGGTGCTAACCGTCTACGGCGCGGGCGAGTTGGTCCCGCCCTTCACCGTCGAGGACGCGGTGCAGCAGGGCAATGTCGCGATTGGGCACAACACGCCCTATTACGCGGCGTCGAAATCGGCGGCGCTGCACTGGTACACGGGCGTGCCCTTCGGCCTGACCGTCTGGGAACATCAGGCTTGGCTGCAATGGGGCGAGGGGCAGACGATCTGGGAGGACATCTACGCCGAGCGCAACCTGAAGCCGATCTACTGCGGCAATTCCGGCGTGCAGGCCGGCGGCTGGTTCAAGAACCGGATCGAGAGCCTCGCCGACCTGCAAGGCCTCAACATGCGCATCGCCGGGCTGGGTGGCGAGATGATGCGCAAGCTCGGCGTCAACGCCGTACTGATGCCCGCGGGCGAGATCTTCACCGCGCTGCAGTCGGGCGCGCTCGACGCCGCCGAATGGGTCGGGCCGATGCTCGACCAGGCCTTCGGGCTGCAGCGGATCACCAACCTGTGCTACACGCCGGCCTATGCCGAACCCTCGGCGGCGCTGGCAGTGGTCTTCAACCAGGACGCCTGGGCCGAGCTCTCGCCCGACCTGCAGGCGATCTGCCGGGCGGCCGCGGCGCAATGCGCCTACGAGACGAATGCTCAGTTCGACTGGTTCAACGTGCTCGCCAAGGCCCAGCTTGCCGAGGCCGGGGTCGAGTTCCTCGCCTTCCCCGACGACGTGGTCGAGGGGATGCGCAACGCCTGGCAGGAGGTGAAGGAGGAGCAACGCGCCGCCAGCGCCGATGTCGCGCGCGTGCTCGACAGCATCGAGCCCTTCCTCGAGAAGGCCAATGCCTACAACGCCGCCTTCCTGAAGCGCTACATGCCGGCGCGGGGCTGACACCGCCGCCCGCGCCCGTCACCGGGCGCGGGCATTGCCATCGCGGCCACGATCCCTATCTTTGCCGCATCCTGAAGCGAGGGCCGCCATGTTCTTCACCACCAAGACATACGAGATGGTCTCGCCCGCCGAGGCGCTGCCCGGCCGACCCGACCCGATCCCGACAGCCGAAACCCATTTCCTGACCGGTCGGCCGCTGAAGGCGCCGGTGCCCGAGGGGATGGAGGTCGCGATCTTCGGCATGGGCTGCTTCTGGGGCGTCGAGCGGATCTTCTGGCAGACCGAGGGCGTCTGGCTGACGATGGTCGGCTATGGCGGCGGCTACACGCCGAACCCGACCTACCAGGAGGTCTGCACCGGCCGCACCGGGCACAACGAGATCGTGCGGGTGGTCTTCGACCCGAAGGTCGTCTCCTACGCCGAACTGCTGCGCCTCTTCTGGGAGAACCACGACCCGACCCAGGGCATGCGGCAGGGCAACGACCGCGGCACGCAGTACCGCTCGGGTATCTACACCACCACGCCGGAGCAGGCGGCGGCGGCGCAGGCCAGCCGTGACGCCTATCAGGCGCGACTGACCGAGGCACGGCTCGGCCGGATCACGACCGAGATCGTCGAGGCACCCGCCTTCTACCATGCCGAGGACTATCACCAGCAGTATCTCGCCAAGAACCCGGGCGGCTATTGCGGCATCAGCGGCACCGGCGTGAGCTGCCCGGTCGGCCTGACGGTCTGAGCGCCGGCGATGGCCCGCGCCGCGCGCGAGGTCGATCTGGTCGTCGTCGGCGCCGGCCCGGCCGGAGCCAGCGCCGCCACGGTAGCGGCGGCACGGGGTCTGCGGGTCGCGCTGATAGACCGGGCACGCTTTCCCCGCGACAAGCTCTGCGGCGGGCTCGTCTCGGGCCGGGCGCATGGCTACCTGACCGAGGTCTTCGGCACGCTGCCCGAGGGTCTTTTCCACCCCGTCCGCAAGGTGCGTCTTGCGCTGGGCGAGGTGCCGCTCGGCCTGATCGCGGAGGCGCCGCTGATGCGCATGACCATGCGCCGCGATTTCGACGCGGCGCTGATCGAGCGCGCGGAGGCGGCCGGGGCGCAGCTTGCGGTCGGCGCGCGCGTGGCGGGCATCGAGGCGGGCGCCGATGGATGCCGGCTGCGGCTTGCCGACGGCACGACGCTCCTGGCGCCGCTCCTGATCGGGGCGGACGGGGTGAACAGCGCCGTCGCGCGGGCGCTGCTGGGCCGTGCCCACGATCCCGCCCGCATCGGCTTCGCGCTCGAGGTCGAGGCCCCCGTCCAACACGACCGCGACGCGCTGGAGATCGACCTCGGCGCGGCCGACTGGGGCTATGGCTGGGTCTTTCCCAAGGCCCGCTCCCTCACCGTCGGCGTCGGCGGGGTGGCGGCGCGCAATCCTGACATGAAGGCGCGCCTCGCCGCCTATCTGCGCCGCCACGGGATCGACCCGGCGGCGATGCGCATCAAGGGCCACCATCTGCCCTTCGGCGATTTCAAGCGCCGGCCGGGGCGCGGGCGGGTGCTGCTGGCCGGCGATGCCGCGGGGCTCGTCGATCCGATCACCGGCGAGGGGATCGCCTGGGCCGTCCGCTCGGGCGCGCTGGCTTCCAATGTGGCGGCCGATGCGCTCACGCGCGGCGTGCCGGCGACCGCGCTTGCCGCCTATCGCGCCGCGCTCACCCCGGTCCATGTCGAGATGCGGCGCGCGCGTTTCCTGCGCGGGCTGATCTTCGCCGCCCCGCTGCGCGGCCGTTTCGCCGGCGCGCTGGCGCGCAATCCGCAGATGCAGCGGCGCTACCTGGCGCTGTTGAACGGCGATCTCGACTATGCCGATATCGGGCCGGCGCGCGTGCTTCGCGTCGTGGGCCGGATGCTGCGCGCGGGCGGTGCGGCGCGCGCGACCGCCCGGTCGGGCGGCTAGCGCCGCTTGACGCGCGCGCGGCCTGCGGCTAGGCCCGCGCGCATCTCCGCCACCCTGCCCGAAAGCCCGCCGCATGCCGACCTACACCGCGCTGACCACGCTGCAAGACGAGGCCCGCGCCCAGGCGCTCGGCGAGGCGCTGGAGCGGCTCGAGCCCGAGCCCACCGGCATCGGCGTCTTCGAGTTGGAGGACGGTTCCGGCCTGTGGGAGGTCGGCGCCTATTTCACCGAACCACCCGACGAGATCGCGCTTACGCTGATGGCCGCGGCGCATGGCGCGGCCGAATTCGCCGTTTCGGAACTGCCCGAGATCGACTGGGTGGCGCATGTCCGGCGGGTGCTGAAGCCGGTCGAGGCCGGGCGCTTCTTCGTTCACGGCAGCCACGACGCCGACAAGCTGCCGGCGGGCCGGATCGGGCTCTGGATCGAGGCGGCGATGGCCTTCGGCACCGGCCATCACGGCACGACGCTGGGCTGCCTGCGCGCCATCGACCGGCTGGTCGAGGCCGGGGTGACCCCGGAACGCGTCATCGACCTGGGCTGCGGCACGGCGGTTCTGGCGATGGCGGCCGCCAGGGTCTGGCCGGGAACGGTGCTGGCCAGCGACATCGACGCCGTCGCGGTCGAGGTGGCGACGGCCAATGTCATCGCCAACGGCCTGCACGGCCGGGTCGAGGTGGTGGAGGCTGCGGGCTTCGATCACGGCCTGATCCGCAGCCGCGCGCCCTTCGATCTGGTCATCGCCAACATACTCAAGGGCCCGCTGATCGATCTGGCCCCAGAGATCGCCCGTCACACCGTGCCCGGGGGGCGGGCGATCCTGTCGGGGCTGCTGGCGGATCAGGCCGAGGCGGTGCTGGCGGCCTACACCGCGCAGGGTTTCGTCCTGGCCGGGCGCGAGGAGATCGGCGACTGGGCGACGCTGGTCCTGACGCGTCGTTGAACCGATCCTGCCGCATTTCTGCCAAAGACCGGGGTCAGACTCCGCGCCGAAACCCAGCGGAGCAGGTCATGCCGAGTCCCGGATACGAGAAGCGGATGGAACAGATCCTCGCCGCGCGCGTCGCGGCGATCGAGGAGGGCGAGCGCCCGCAGAAGCGGCGGCGGGTGCTGAGCCTCGTGCTGATCGGGCCGCTGGCGGCGGCGGGGATGTTCTTCCTGCTCAAGGCCGCGCTCCTCGCCATCCAGGGCGAGGCTGCCTTCGTCGGGATGATGGCCCCGGTCGCGGCGGATGCCGGGATCGAGAGCCTGCGCTTCTGGATCAGCGGCATCGATCCGCTGACCGAGGCCCTCGCCCGCGTGCTGACGCCGCTGGTCGAGGCCGCCCGCAGCGGCTAATCCGTATGTGAAAAGGCCGCGCCCAAGCGCGGCCCTTCAATCGGCTGAACCGGCGCTCAGCGGATCTGGTCGACGATCGTGTCGATATCGGCCCGGCAGAGACCGATATCCTCGAGCTCGCGATCCGACAGTTTCGACAGTTCCCGCCGCGTGACGCGACGGTCGTTCCACGCGGCGATGCCCGCGAACAGGCTACCGAACGAAAAGCCCGCGCCGAGAACCCCTTCGGCGGCCGGGCGGCTATGGGCGAAGACAGCCATGACAGGCTCCTGAGAAAAATTGCATCCGTTTGAAGCATCGTGCTTCCACGGGCGGACGTAACGCTGGCCACGCGACTCCGCTAGGGGCTGAAAATGCAATTCCGTCATGCAATTCCGGCATGACGGCGGGCATTCCGAAGGGCGCCGGGTCGGAAAGCCCCGCGCGCGGCGCGACCCTGCCGTAGCCGGGCCCCGACTGCAACCCACGCGCCACTGTGCTTTGCACTGGCCTGTGTTCCCTTTTCGTGCTAGCCAAGGTCAAGGTCGGGCGAACCGGCGGCGGCAGAACAAAGCGGCAGGACGGTGAGGCATGCGGGTCTTGGGGCTGGATCCCGGTCTTCGGACGCTGGGCTGGGGCGTGATCGATGTCGACGGGCCGCGGCTCGCCCATGTCGGCAACGGGCTGTGCCAGTCCTCGGGCGCCGATCTCGCGGCGCGGCTCCTCAGCCTGCATGAGCAGTTGACCGAGGTGCTCGCCCGTTTCGCCCCCGACTGCGCCGCGGTCGAGCAGACCTTCGTCAACAAGGATGCCGTCGCCACGCTGAAGCTGGGCCATGCGCGCGCGATCGCGCTGCTGGTCCCGGCGCAGGCGGGGCTGACGGTCGGCGAATACGCCCCGAACGCGGTGAAGAAGACCGTGGTCGGCGTCGGCAAGGCGGCGAAGGCGCAGGTCGATCACATGGTGCGGATGCAACTCCCCGGCGCCGTCATCGCCGGGCCGGACGCGGCCGATGCGCTCGCCGTCGCCATCTGCCACGCGCATCACGCGCAATCGGCCGGCCGCTGGGCGGCGGCGCTGAGGGCGGCGGAATGATCGGCATGCTCTCGGGCCGGATCGCGCATCGGGGCGCCGACCATGTCATGCTCGACGTCCAGGGCGTGGGCTATGTCATCCATGTCTCGGATCGGACGCTGATGGCGCTGCCCGGGCCGGGTGGTCTCGCTACGCTGCACACCGAGCTTCTGGTGCGCGAGGATCTGCTGCAGCTTTTCGGCTTCCTGACCCCGGCCGAGAAGGAGTGGCACCGGCTGCTGACCTCGGTCCAGGGGGTGGGGGCGAAGGCCGGAATGGCGATCCTCGGCGCGCTGGGGCCGGAGGGGCTCGCCCGCGCCATCGCCATCGGCGACGCCGCCGCGATCCGCCGCGCGCCCGGCGTCGGGCCGAAGCTCGCCAGCCGCGTGGCAATGGAACTCAAGGACAAGGCGCCGGCGATCATGGCGCTCGCCGCGACCGTCGCCGCCAGCCCGGCCGCCGCCCGGGACGTCATCGAGACCGGCGTGGAAGGCATGGCCGCGCCTTTGCCGCCGGCTCCTGCGCCCGCGGCTGCCGCCGCCGGATCCGCCCAGGCGCAGGCCGAGGCGCTCTCGGCGCTGACCAATCTCGGCTACGGGCCCTCCGAGGCGGCCGAGGCCGTCGCCCGCGCCGCCGAAGCCGAGAGCGAAACCGCCGCCCTGATCCGCGCCGCGCTGCGCCTGCTGGCGCCGAAGGGCTGATCCATGGCGAGCCCTGACCCCACGCTCCGCCCCGACCGCCGGCCCGAGGATGCCGACCGCGCCCTCAGGCCCCAGGTGCTCGACGAGTTCATCGGCCAGCACGAGGCGCGCGCCAACCTTCGCGTCTTCATCCAGTCGGCGCGGATGCGCGGCGAGGCGATGGACCACACGCTCTTCTACGGCCCGCCCGGCCTGGGCAAGACGACGCTGGCGCAGATCATGGCGCGCGAACTGGGCGTGGGCTTTCGCATGACCTCGGGCCCGGTTCTGGCGCGGGCGGGCGATCTGGCGGCGATCCTGACCAATCTGGAAGCGCGCGACGTCCTCTTCATCGACGAGATCCACCGCCTGAATCCCGCCGTCGAGGAAGTGCTCTACCCGGCGATGGAGGATTTCCAGCTCGACCTGGTGATCGGCGAGGGGCCGGCGGCGCGCACCGTGCGCATCGAACTGCAGCCCTTCACGCTGGTCGGCGCGACAACCCGGCTGGGCCTGCTGACCACGCCGCTGCGCGACCGTTTCGGCATCCCGACCCGGCTGCAATTCTACACCGAGGCGGAACTGTGCGAGATCGTCAGCCGGGGCGCGCGCCTTCTCGGCGTCACCGCCGCCTCCGAAGGCGTCGCCGAGATCGCCCGCCGTGCCCGAGGCACGCCGCGGATCGCCGGGCGGCTCCTGCGCCGGGTCGTCGATTTCGCGCTGGTCGAGGGCGACGGAAAGCTGACCCGGGCGCTCGCCGATGACGCGCTCACCCGGCTGGGCGTCGATCACCTCGGCCTCGACGGCGCCGACCGGCGCTACCTGCGGCTTCTGGCCGAGGGTTATGGCGGTGGACCGGTGGGGGTGGAGACGATCGCCGCCGCGCTCTCGGAATCGCGCGACGCGATCGAGGAGGTGATCGAGCCCTATCTTTTGCAGCAGGGTCTCGTCGCCCGCACCCCGCGCGGACGCGTCCTGACCGCCAATGCCTGGCGCCATCTCGGCCTCGACCCGCCCCGCCCGGCGCCCGGCCAGTCGGACCTCTTCGAAAGCTGAACCGCACCGACCTCCACGGCGCTGCGCTGCGACAGGGCAAGATGCTCCTGCGATTGCCAGCCGGTGCGCCGGCCCGGTGATCGCGGCGCGGCCTGACCCGGTTCGCCGCCGCCCGCCAACCCGATGGACGATGTCTTTGATCGGCGGGTCGCATCTGCCTTCACTGAAGCGACCCGGCAGCGCCACCAGGACGCAGCGGTCGCGCGGCTTTCGCGCGTAACTCTCTGATTGGACTGGTCGGAGTGAGAGGATTCGAACCTCCGGCCCCTGCCTCCCGAAGACA
>SLPP01000325.1 GCA_007131945.1 Paracoccaceae bacterium
CCCTCGGTCGCGGCGGCGGCCTGCTGCCGGAAGAGCGCGAACAACTCCCGCCCGATCCCGAACTGGTTGACCGAGAGGTCCGGGGCCGCCGGGGCGCGCGCGTCGAGGTCGGGGACGCGCGCCTCGAGCCGGCCGGCGGTGGCGTCGAGACGGATTAGGTCGCCGTCGCGCAGACGGGCGAGCGGGCCGCCGGCGGCGGCCTCGGGCGCGACATGGATCGCGGCGGGCACCTTGCCGCTCGCCCCGGACATCCGCCCGTCGGTGACGAGCGCCACGTTCAGCCCCCGGTCCTGCAGGACCGCGAGGATCGGCGTCAGGCTGTGCAGTTCCGGCATGCCGTTCGCGCGCGGCCCCTGAAAGCGGACTACAACGACGGTATCTTTAGTAATTTCATTGGACTGGAAAGCTTTCTTCACGTCAACCTGATCGTGGAAGATGCGCGCGGGCGCCTCGATCACCTGGCGTTCGGGGGCCACTGCCGAGGTCTTGATCACCGCCTCGCCCAGGTTGCCAGAGAGGTGCTTCAGCCCGCCGGTGGGCTGGAACGGGTCCGCGGCCGGGCGCAGAATGCGGTCGTTGAGGCTTTCGCCGGAACCGGGCAGCCAGGCGAGTCCCGCCTCGGTCAGTTTCGGCTCTTCGGTATAGCGCGCCAGGCCCGACCCGGCGATCGTCTCGACATCGTCGTGCAGCAGGCCCGCCGCGAGAAGCTCGCCGATGAGGAAGCCGAGCCCGCCCGCGGCGTGGAAATGGTTCACGTCGGCGAGGCCGTTCGGATAGACCCTGGCCATCAGCGGCACGATCCCCGAGATCTCGGCGAAGTCGGCGAGTTCCAGGTCGATCCCGGCGGCGCGGGCCATGGCCGGCAGGTGCAGGACCAAGTTGGTCGAACCCCCCGTCGCCATCAGCCCAACGATGCCGTTGACGAAGGCGCGCTCGTCGAGGATGCGGCCGATGGGGCGGTAGTCGTTGCCGAGTGCGGTGATCGCCGCGGCGCGGGCGACGGCGGCGTCGGTCAGGGCGGCGCGCAGGGGCGTGCCGGGGTTGACGAAGCTCGTGCCGGGCAGGTGCAGGCCCATGAACTCCATCAGCATCTGGTTGGTGTTGGCGGTGCCGTAGAAGGTGCAGGTGCCGGGGCCGTGATAGCTGGCCATCTCGGCCGCCATCAGCTCGGCACGCGTGGCCCTGCCCGCGGCGAAGGCTTGGCGAACCTTGGCCTTTTCGTCGTTGGGCAGGCCGGAGGTCATCGGGCCCGCGGGGACGAAGACCGCCGGCACGTGGCCGAAAGTCGCCGCGGCCATGATCAGCCCCGGCACGATCTTGTCGCAGACCCCCAGCCAGAGCGCGGCGTCGAAACAGTCGTGGCTCATCGCCACCCCGGCCGAAAGCGCGATCACGTCGCGGGAGAAAAGGCTCAGCTCCATCCCCGCCCGGCCCTGGGTGACGCCGTCGCACATCGCCGGCACCCCGCCCGCGACCTGCGCCGTCGCACCGACGGCGCGGGCGGCGGCGCGGATGCGGGCGGGATACTCCTCGAACGGCTGATGCGCCGAGAGCATGTCGTTATAGGCGGTGACGATCCCCAGATGCGGCGCGTGGCCCTCGGCCATAGCGCGCTTGTCCTCGCCGGTCGCGGCATAGGCATGCGCCTGGTTCGAACACGACAGATGCGCGCGCGCGGGTCCGGCCTCGGCCGCGCGCGACAGGCGTTCGAGATAGGCCCGACGCCGGTCGCGCGACCGGGAACGGATCCGGTCGGTTATGTCGAGGAGGCGGGGATCGGTGTGCATGGCGTCCTTTCTGGTTGCTGCGCCAAACGTCGCTGCGTCGAACGTCGCTCTGTCGAACATAGTGGATAGCGCTAACATCGCAAGTGCCGCAGCGTCAGCCTTGCACCCGGCGCAAGGCGGAGTTGCCACTTTGGCGGATGTATTTTCTGCAGCGCAGCATTACTTGGGCGGAAGGTTTCAGGGTTGCGCCTCAAGACCTTGCCATGAGGGCAGGCCGGCGTTTCACCCGCAAAGCAGGAGAAGAACATGAACCGAAACGAAGCGCTGCCACAAGGCCCGCGACAATTCGAAATCGTGGATGTCGTCGCGATCGAGCGGCAGGCCCGCGCGATGCAGGCGGAAGCGATGGCGGGGCTGATCCGATCGGCCTGGCGCTGGATCGGGACCCGGTTGCGCCGCGCGCCGATCGGCCAGACCGCCTGAGCCGACGACAAGCGCCCCGCACGTGCAGACCCCGCGCCGGGTGGCGCGGGGTTTCGACTTTCACCCGGTCCGGTCGGGCGATAAGGCTGAAGCGCATCCGCCGAACGAGCCGCCATGACCCAGCCCGACCCCGCCCTGCCCCGCATCCGCCTGCGCCCGAAGGTGCAGGCCCGCGCCATCCGCCACGGCTTCCCCTGGGTTTATGCCGACGAACTCGTGCTCGACCGGCGGACGCGGGCGCTGGCGCCCGGCGCGCTGGCGGTGCTTGAGGATGCCGAACGCGCGCCGCTCGGGCTGGTCACGATCAACCCGACCTCGAAGATCGTCGCGCGGATGCTGGACCGTGAGCTCTCGGCACAGATCGACGCAGCCTGGCTGACCGCCCGGATCGCGCGCGCGCTGGAGCTGCGCGAGCGCCTTTACCCCGACCCCTTTTACCGGCTCGTCCATGCCGAGGCCGATGGCCTGCCCGGTGTCGTCATCGACCGGTTCGGCGAGGCGGCGGTGATCCAGCCCAACGCCGTCTGGGCCGAAGTCCGGATCGGCGAGCTGGTCGAGGCGCTTGTGTCGGTGACCGGCGTCGGAACGGTGGTCAAGAACGGCACCGGCCGAGCCCGCACACTGGAAGGTCTGCCGGAAGAGACGCAGGTGCTGCGGGGCCGCGCCGAGGCGCCGGTGCCGGTGCCGATGAATGGCGCGACCTATCTCGCGGACCTCACCGGCGGGCAGAAGACCGGGCTTTTCTACGACCAGCGGCCGAACCACGCCTTCGCCGCGGGACTGGCGAAGGGCGGGCGCATCCTCGATGTCTTCTGCCATGTCGGCGGCTTCGCGCTAGCGGCACTGGCGGCAGGTGCAGAGCATGCGCTCGCGGTCGATTCCTCGGCGCCCGCGCTGGACCTGGCCGAGGGTGGTGCGCGTGCCACCGGCGTGAACGCGCGTTTCGAGACGCGGCGTGGCGACGCCTTCGCCGTGCTGGAGGCGCTGGCGGCCGAGGGGGCGCGTTTCGACCTCGTCGTCTGCGACCCGCCGGCATTCGCCCCGAACCGCCAGGCGCTCGAGGCCGGCCTGCGCGCCTATGAGCGGCTGGCACGACTGTCCGCGGCGCTGGTGGCACCGGGCGGGTTTCTTGGCCTCTGCTCCTGCTCGCATGCCGCCGACCTCGCCGCCTTCCGCACCGCGTGTTCGCGCGGGATCGGCCGGGCCGGCCGCTGGCCGCAGCTTCTCCAAACGGGCTTCGCCGGGCCCGACCATCCGCAGCTGCCGCAACTTGCCGAAAGTGGCTATCTCAAGGCGCTCTTCTTCCGGCTCGACTGACATGCGGGTGATGCTCGACACCTGCGTGCTCTATCCGGCGGTGCTGCGCGACTTCCTGCTGGCGCTGGCCGCGCGCGGGCTGTTCACGCCGCTCTGGTCCGACGGGGTGGCGGGCGAGTGGCTGCACCTCGTCGCGCGGCGAAATCCGCAGGAACGGGACGAAGTGGCGGCGCTTCTGCGCCGGATGTCGGCGCGCTGGCCTGAGGGGCGGGTGCCGCCGGGCGCGCCGGGGCTCCTCGAACTGCCCGATCCGGCCGACCGACACGTGCTTGCCGCCGCGATTTCAGGCGCGGCCGAGCTTATCCTGACCGACAACTGGCGCGATTTTCCCCGCCGTTCGCTGGCACCGCACGGGCTGACAGCGCTCCCGCCCGACGATTTCGTCCTGCGACTCTGGCTCGGGGCGCCGGGGATCGTCGCCGAGGAGGTGGCGGCGCGCTGGCCCGGGCTCGCCGGACGACCGCTGCGTCAGGCACTGCGCAGGGCGGGCCTGCCCCGGCTGGGAAAGGCGCTGGAGCACTGACCTTTCAGCCGCGCCGCGCGCGCAACCGCTCGAACAGTGCATCGATCAGCCGCAGCAGTTCGCGCCGCTGGATGGGTTTCATCAGGTAGAGGTCGTCCGAGCGCAGCCCGTTGCCGTTGACTGCGGCTTCGTTAGCATAGCCCGACATGAAGACGATCCCAAGCTCTGGCGCGCGACGCTTGAGTTCCTGCGCCAGCGCCGGACCCTGCAGGCTACCCGGCATTACAACATCGGTGAGCAGGATGTCGAAGGGCGCGTCGGCATGATCGAAAGCGGCGAGCGCAACATCGCCGGTCGCTGCCTCGACGACGCTGTGGCCGTGCTCGGCAAGGATCCGCGCAACCGTGCGGCGCACCGCCTCCTCGTCCTCGACCAGCAGGATGCGCGCGCCGCCGAGCGCCGGATCGATCAGACCCGCGACCTGCGAAGGCGTCGCCCGATCAGCGCCGTCGTCCTCGGCGGGCAGCAGCATCCTGACCGTCGTGCCCACGCCCGGCTCGCTGTAGATGCGCAGCGCCCCGCCTGACTGGCGCACGAAACCATGCGCCATGGCCAGGCCCAGCCCGGTGCCCATATGCGGCCCCTTGGTGGTGAAGAAGGGCTCGATCACCTTGTCGAGGAGGTCGCGCGGAATCCCAGTGCCGGTGTCGCTGACCGCCAGCATCACGTAGCGGCCGGGCGCCAGTTCCTCGCCGCGCTCGGTGATGTAGCTCTCGCTCACCCGCATGTTGGCGGTCTCTATCGTGAGCCGCCCGCCCTCGGGCATGGCGTCGCGGGCATTGACCACGAGGTTCAGCAGCGAACTCTCGACGAAGGCGGGATCGGCGCGGGTGTTCCACAACCCGGCGGCGAGTGCGGTCTGCATGTCGATGTTCTCGGGGATGGCTCGGCTGAGCAGCCGGCTCATGGCGTTGACCGTCTCGTTGAGATTGATCACTTTCGGCGCCAGGTGCGAACGGCGAGCGAAGCTCAGGAGCCTGCGCGTGAGTTCTGCGCCGCGCAGGCAGGCCTGGACGATCTCGTTTCCGTATTCGTCGGTCCGCTGCGGGTCCGCGGCCTCCATCGCCAGTTCGGCGTTACCCATTATCACCGCCAGCAGGTTGTTGAAGTCATGCGCGATACCGCCGGCGATGCGGCCGATCGATTCCATCTTCTGCGCCGAGTGCAGCTGTTCCTCGAGCCGCGTTCGCTCGGTGACATCGTCGAAGCTGCCGATTACCCGCAACGCCCTTCCGCTGTCGTCGCGCAGCGCGACCACGCGTTCCTCGACATGAGCCCAGGTACCGTCGCCGCGCTTCATCCGATAGGCGATGCGCCAGCGCGTGTCCCTGCCGTGCAGGAAGTCGCTGAAGCCACCCATGACGCGCGGCAGGTCGTCGGGATGCACCGCCGACCGCCAGGGCGAGGGCACGGCACGCTCGCCGACCCAGTCATGGCCGAAATGCTGCTTCATCCCCTCGCTGAAGACCATCACGTTGGTTTCGGGATGGTATTCCCAGACCGCATCCGCCGAGACCTCGACGATCGCCCGCATCCGGGCTTCCTCGCGGTGCAATTCACTCACGTCGAAAAGCATGCCGACCAACCGTACCGGCCGCCCCGCCGCGTCGCGCAACGCCAGCGCCCGGCTGATCACATGCGCAATGCTGCCGTCGGCACGGAACAGGCGGTATTGCGCCTCGTGCAGTTCGGGGAAATCGTCGCCCCGTCGCAGCGCGCGCGCGGCCTTCGTCAGGATGTGCCTGTCCTCGGGGTGGACGCGCTCGATGAAGCGCGCCGAATCGCCGGGAAACTCGGACGGATCGTAGCCGTAGCGTGCCAGCGCCGCACCGCTCCACTGCATCCGGTCGCTGGCGATGTCCCAGTCGAAGATCACCTCGCGCGAAGCTTCTGCGGCAAGGCGCAACCGCTCCTCGCTCTGCCGTTGCGCGGTGATGTCGACAAGCGCGGCGAAGGCACGCCGCGGGTTTCCATCGGCATCGCGCAGGACGATCATGCGCTCCTGCACGTTCGCCCAGCTGCCGTCTCCGCGGCGCAGCCGGTATTCGAGGATGGTGCTGCGCTCCTTTCCGTCCAGCAGGTCGAAGAAGTCCCGAACCGCGCGGTCGCGATCCTCCGGGTGGAAGTATTCGACAAGCGGGGTCGGGATCGCATGCGCGCCGACCAGGTCGATACCGAAGACGGTGCGAAACCCCTCGCCGAAGTTGATCACGTTGCGCTCGGGATCGATTTCGAGCACCGCATCCGATGAGATCTCAACCAGGGCGTGCTCACGCTCGGCCTCGGCCCGGGCGGCGGTGACATCGACTATCACGCCGATCTTCCGGCGCACCACGCCGGCGTCGTCGCGCAGCACGCGAGTGCGGTCCTCGACGACGGCGTAGCTGCCATCGGCACGACGGAAGCGGTATTCGTTGCTCAGTTGGTCGACTCCGTCGGCTTCGGCACGCTCGAGCGCGGCGACGACACGGGCGCGATCCTCGGGATGGACGAGTTCGACCCAGTCGTCGTTCATCCGTGCCAGCACCTCGGGATCGTGCCCGTAACGGGTGCGGAACCCCTCGCTGCACCAAGTCTCGCCGGTCGTGGCGTCGAGGTCCCAGATCACGTCGCTGACCAGATCGGAGACGACGCGCATCCGCTCCTCCGCGCGCACGCGGGCGGTGATATCGGCGAGGCAGTGGACGACCCGGTTCGGCGCGTCCACCCGGTTGCTGAACGCAAGGCGTTGGATCACCCGGATCGGGCGCCCGTCGGCGGTACGCACCGGCAGTTCGCAAGGCGCCGGCGGCATGCCCTCGAGGAAGGCAACGACTTCTTCTAGATGGCTTTTCCGCGCCTCGGGGGTCTCGAACCACTGCTCGTGGACGCGGGTCACGTCGGCCTCGCTCTCAGCAGCGAAGATCCCGTAGGCCGCCGGATTGGCGGTGGCCACATTCGGCAACTTCTGCAGATCGTGCAGCAGTTCGGGATGCGCCTGCAGATGGGCGCGCAAATCCGTCACGCCTTCGGATTCCAGCCGCGCGCCCAACGCCCGCACCGCGCTCCAGTCCTCCTCCCAGACGGCGACGGGCAGCATCTCGAGCAGCGAGCGATGGCGTGTCTCGCTCTCGCGAAGCGCGGCTTCGGCGCGTTTGCGGTCGTCGATGTCGACGCCCACGCCATACCATTTCACCACTTCGCCCGCGGCATCACGTTGTGGCCGGACCGAAACCTGGTGCCACCGATATTCCCCGGCGGCGACATCCCGCAGCCGGAGTTCGATATCGACCGGGCGCGGCTCGGCCACGGCCGAGGCATGCAGCGCCGCAGCATCCGCCCGGTCTTCGGGGTGAATCATATCGATGAAGCCGGCTATCCCGACGGGGCCCGTCGGGAGTCCGGTCAGGTCGTGAAATCGGCGGCTGATATAGTCGATCTCGCCCATCCGATCGACGGTGAACACGATGACGGGCAGCGCCTCGGCGAGCGCGTGGCGCAGGCGGCGCTCCTCCTCGAAGCTGCGCGCCGCCGCGCCGAACTGCGGCACCAGCCCCTCGATCCGGGCGATGTCCATCATCGTGCCCAGCATCCGCACCGGCCGACCCTGCGCATCGAGTTCGATCTCGGCGCGTTCCAGTACGTGGACCACGCTGCCATCGGCGCGCAGCAGCCGGTAGGCCTCGGTCCAGCGCCGCTGCCCGGGCGGCGTCAGCACCCGATCAAGGGCAAGGGCGACGCGGTCCCGATCCTCGGGATGCACCACCGCGAGCCACTCCCCGACCGTCGCAGGCAGGGTGGCGGGGTCGAGGCCAAAGCGCGCGCAGGCTTCCGGCGACCAGACCAGCCGATCGGCGACGATGTCCCATTCGAAGGCGACATCCTCGGTCATCGCGCCGACCGCGGCGGCAAGCATCGGATCTGTCCCGAGCGGTGCGCCGGACGCGGTCAGCAGCATGGCCCTGCTTCCCTGCCAGTCGATCTCGACCGTCTCGACCCGCAGATCGAGTACCTTCTCGTCGGCACCCCGCAGGCGAAGGCGGTCGGCGCCCGGCGCCAGGCCCAGCGCCGCCGGCAAGCGTGAACGCAGCTCCGGACAGGATGCCTGCGACAGGGCACAAGCGGCGGGATTGGCGTGCAGCAGGCGTTCGAAACCGGGATCGACGATCCAGACCGGGTCTGCATGGCGGTCGACAAAGGCCTGAAACGTCATCCCGATCCTGCCCCGACCGCGTCAGTTCACCCTCGCAATGGGGCGATGCTACCCTGCGTTGTATATGGAAACAACGGATTATTCTTTTCGTCGGCCTCCGGACATGCAACTGTATTCCTTGAGCGTGGAAATACACTCGCGCCGGGGCTTGTCTTCGCACGCCATGCGATTATCTTGGCGCCGGCTTTCAACCTGTGGGGGTCAGAGTGCGACCAACGGTGATGGTCATCGATGACGACGCAGCGGTGCTGCGCCTGATCGAGACCGCGCTGGGCGACGAAGGCTACACGGTGCTCGCCGGCGAAACGGTGGCCTGGGCCCGGGAACGTTTGTGCACGGGCGACGTCGATCTGTGCATCGTCGATCTGGACCTGCCCGACGGCAGCGGCCTGTCGCTGGTCAAGGAACTGCGCGACCGCTCGGGGCTCGGGATCATTATCCTCACCGGGCGAAGCGACGAGATGGACCAGGTCGTCGGATTCGAGCTCGGCGCCGACGACTACGTGGTCAAGCCCTTCCGACTGCGCGAGTTGCGCGCGCGGGTGAATGCGGTTCTCCGCCGCGCGCAGACGGGCGCGCCGGCCCGCGGCGACGGCCCCTCGCCCGACCATGTCTTCGGATCCTATTCCGTCTATCTTGGCGCGCGTCAGGTTCTCGACCTGCGGGGCAACGAAATCGCGCTCACGCCGATGGAATTCGACGCGCTGGCGGCCTTCCTGCACAATCCGAACGCCGTCCTCAGCCGGGACCAGTTGATGACGGCGATCCGCGGCCGCGACTGGGCCAGCTACGACCGCTCGATCGACGGGCTGGTCAGCCGGTTGCGGGCGAAACTGCCCGCACCCGAGGGCGCGCGCCCATTCATCGCCACGATCTACGGCGTCGGTTACTGCTTCCGCCCGGTAACCGGCGGCTGATGCAGGAAAATTTCGCCACGCGCCGCGCATTTTTCCACATGATCTGCAAACTTCGTGCAAGGTCTTGGTTTATCAGTGGAGAAATGCGGTCGACCGACAGCTGCGCCGGTCGCGACTGCCTGTGTTTCGAGTCACGGAGTGGATGCATGGACAGACACCGCTGGATGGTTGGCCACATGATCGCCCTCATCGCCTATTGCGAGCGCGAAGGGCTTGACGACGTTTCCGGCCCGCTGGCCGAGGCGATGGAGAAGATCGCGCCAAGCCTGCGTCCGTCCCGAACCGGCGCGAACCTGCTGCACCTCGCGCCGCGCAGCGCGTCGCTGGCGGCGGAATGAACATCAACCAGAAAATCGACGCCCAGCCGCGCCGCGATCTGGCGCGAATCACGGTGAGCCTGCTCAACGACCTGGTCGCGGCGCCACTGGACCAGGCGGATGCCGCGGCCGAGCGGGCCCTGCGCGTCCTCGGCGATGCCGGCGGCTTCGACCGGACCTATGTCTTCGAGATTCGCGACGGGGTCTTCCTCGACAACAGCCACGAATGGGTCGCCGACGACGTGGAGCCGATGATCGACCGTCTTCAGGGGCTTTCGATCGGGTTGCTTGGCCCGTGGTTCGACGAATTCATGCGTGACCAGTGCGTGGAAGTGCCGTATCTATCTGATTTGGCACAAGATCATCCCGCGCGCCAGATCCTCGTTGAGCAAGGGATCTGCTCGCTTCTGCTGGTGCCGATGCTGCAGGACGGGCAGCTTCTGGGCTTTCTCGGCTACGATGCCGTCCGCGCCCCGCGCCGGCTCAACCGCGACGAGGTCTTCCTGCTCCGCTGCGCCTCGAACGGGGTGGCGGCGCTCCTGGCGCGTCGCCGGGCCGCCGAGGCTCGCGACCGGGCAATGACCGAGTTGCGCGCAGCGCTGGCCGAACAGGCGCGTACCGAGGCGCGGTTCCACGATGTCGCCGCGATCAGTCGCTCCTGGGTCTGGGAGCAGGACGCGGATCTGCGCTTCACCTACGTCTCGGAAAGCTTCCGGCTGGTCAGCGGCGTCGAGACGGCGCAGGTGATCGGGCGCACGCGCGACGAACTGATCGCCGACCGCCCGGACTGCCAGGTCTCCGCCGACTGGGCCGCACTCGCCGCCCGGATCGCGGCGCGCAAACCCTTCAGCGGCTTCGTCTATCGCGCCACCGCGGCCCCCGAACGCGGTCGCGACATCTGGATCCAGATCAGCGGACGGCCGGTCTTCGACGGCGCCGGCCGCTTTCGCGGCTATCGCGGCGCCGGCACAGACGTGACCGAGTTGCACCGCGCGCTCGAACGTGCCGAGGCGGGCAGCCGCGCGAAGACCGCATTCCTAACCACGATGAGTCACGAGATCCGCACCCCGCTCAACGGCATCCTCGGCGCCACCGAGCTGATGCAGGACATGATCGAGACACCGAAGGCGATGGAATGGCTGGGCGCGATCCGCGATTCGGGCGAAACGCTGATGGCAATGCTCGACGACCTGCTCGACGTCTCGAGCCTCGAAGCCGGTGTTCTGACGCTGGAGGACGGTGTCCTGGACCCGGCCGAACTGGTCGCTCGGCTGGAGCCGGTCTACACGCTGCGGGCGCAGGATCGCGGGCTCGATTTCGTCGTCCGGGTGACACCGGCCGCGACCGGAAGGCGGCGCGGGGATGGCACGAGGGTGCTGCAGATCCTGCATCACCTGCTCGGCAATGCGCTGAAGTTCACGCCGCGGGGGGCGATCACGCTCGAACTCGCACCCTCGGCGCCCGACCGGCTGCGCGTGACGGTCGCCGATACCGGCATTGGAATGAGCGCCGAACAGCTCGACCGTGTCTGGCTGCCTTTCGAACAGGCACTGGGCGGGCTCGATCGGCCGCATCCGGGCCGCGGGCTCGGGCTGACCATCGTGCGCAGTCTCGTCTCGATGATGGGCGGTGAACTGAGCGTCGACAGCGCCCCGGGCCGGGGCACGCGGATCGCGATGGACCTGCCGCTGCCGCGCCTTGATGAGGCGCGCACCCAGGCAGCGCCGGCCGACCTGCGGCGCGAGCCCCCGGCGCCGCGGCGCAACTGGGCCGAGCTTACTGTGCTGGTGGCCGACGACAATTCGATCAACCGGCTGATCCTGAAGTCGATGCTCGAGGCGGTCGGGATCCAGGCCGACATGGCCGGCGACGGGCGCGAGGCGTTGGGGCTGTGGAAGATCCGTCACCACGACCTCGTGCTGATGGATATCGCGATGCCGGGCATGGACGGCATCACCGCGCTGTCCGCGATCCGCCAGAGCGCCGAACAGGGCGGTCATCCGCGGCCGGTGGCGGTGGCCGTGACGGCGAACGCCTTGCGCCCGCAGCTTGACGAGTATCTCGCCGCCGGCTTCGACCGCTGCCTTGGCAAACCTGTCCGGCGATCCGAGCTGGAGGCGGCGATCGCCGCCTTCTGGCCGCAGACGGGCTGATCGAGCAGCCGGCTCCCCCGAAACGAAAGCGCTCACGCCCCCGGAAGGTCGATCATCAGAAGCGCGTGGTCGCTCGCATGCGGGCGGTGATGACCGACATCGGGTAGGCGCGGGCCTTCGTGGCGCCGGGCCTCGGCGCCCAGGCCCTCGCGCAGCGCCTGCGGCCGCGCCGAGGGCCAGCGGGCGGCAAGGGCCGGCGAGGCGAGCAGGGCATCGGGACGCGCATAGGTTCGTCCATCGGGTGCAAGCCAGGTCCAGCGGTCAGGTTGCGGCATGCGGGCGACGAGGTCGACGGCGAAGTCCGTCACGAGGGGCGCGATTGCGCGCTCGCCCATCGCCTCGACCGACGGCTCGTTGAGATCCCCCGCGATCAGCCAGTGCGCCTTCTCGGCGTCCGCGAACCGCGCCTCGATCAATCGGCGCACGGCAAGAGCCTCGACCCGACGTTGTTGCCATGCAGTCTCAGCTTCAGGCCATGGTGCCTTGAAATGGCAAGAAAACACCGTGACTGATCCGATATCGGCGACGAGGCAGTCGCGGCAGAAGATCGGCCGGTCGGGTCGCGCGCCGGGATGGTCCTGCAGGTCCAGATCGGCCGGCATCAAGGCCGCGTGACTGACCAGATTACGAAGCGGCAGGCGCGAGATGAGCGCGACATTCCGCCCGCCACCGTCATTCCCCGGCAGGCAGACGCGGTGCGGCCAGGGGCGCGCCCCGGTCCGGCGGAGCAGGTGATCGTGGAAATAGTCGAGCGTCTCGCTGTCGAAAACCTCCTGCAGGCAGACGACATCGGCATCGGCCTGCGCGAGGACCGCCGCCGTCAGCCGCCGGTCGGCGAGATCGAGCGCGGTGCCCTGCGCGGTGGCGTCCTGCGGCATGTCTGCATCGCGCGCGCCGTCGAATCGCGGCTGCCCGCCGGGGTGACGCAGGCGCAGGTTCTGTACGTTGAACGTGGCAATGCGCATCGTTCAGTCGCCGGAACCGGTCATGACCGGACCCCCGGCCAAAGCGTCCAGAACGTCGCCGGCGAGTTGTACGTCCTCCGCCGTCACAGCGAAGGCGCCGACCTGAAAACGCAGCGCGATGCGTCCGTCGACGCGGGTCTGCGTCAGGTAGATGTGGCCGTCGTTGTTGATCCGGGAGAGAAAGGCGATCTGGGCATCGTCATCCTCCCCCGCCAAGCGGAAGGTGAAGAGCGACAGCACCGGCTCGGTCACGATCTCGAAGCGCGGGTTGGCGCGCAGCCGCTCGGCGAGCGCCTGCGCCCAACGCACATGGTCGCGGATCATCGCGCGCAGATACCCGAGCCCGTAGAAGCGCAGCAGGAACCAGAGCTTCAGCGCGCGGAACCGGCGACCGAGCGGAACCGACCATTCGGAATAGTCGATCACCCCATCGGCGCCGTGGGTCTTCAGGTATTCGGGGCGGATCGCCAGCGAACGCACCAGATCCTCGGGGGCGCGGAGGAAATGCGCGGCGCAGTCGAACTGCGCGCCGAGCCATTTGTGCGGGTTCATGACGACCGAATCCGCCGCCTCGACCCCGTCCCAGAGGCTGCGGAAATCGGGGCAGATCATCGCCGAGCCGGCCCAGGCGGCGTCGACATGGGTGTAGAGCCCCTCGGCGCGGGCGGCGGCCAGAAGCGCGCGCAGGTCGTCGCTGGCGCCGGTGCCGGTGGCGCCGGTGCAGGCGATCAGCCCGGCGGGGATCGATCCGGCGGCGCGGTCGCTGGCGATGGCGGCGCGCAGGGCGGCGGGGTCGGCCGAGCGGAGGGGACCGGCGGTCGGCAGTCGGACGAGGTTTTCGGCGCCGATGCCGGCGATCCAGGCGGCGCGCTCGACCGAGGAATGCGCCTCGGCCGAGGTATAGAGGCGCAGTCTGCCCTGCCCCGACAGCCCCTCGCGGTTCCCCGCCCAGTCGAGCGCGCGTTCGCGCATGACCAGGACCGCGGCGAGTGTCGCGGAGGAGGCGCTGTCCTGGATGACGCCGTGGAAGGCGTCGGGCAGGCCGAGCGCCTGGCGCAGCCAGTCGAGGACGTGGGTCTCGAGTTCGGTCGCGGCGGGGGAGGTCTGCCAGAGCATGCATTGCGGCGCGAGGATGGCGGTGACGAACTCGGCGAGGATCGAGGGGGGCGCGGCATTGGCCGGAAAATAGGCGAAGAAGCGCGGGTGCTGCCAATGGGTCAGGCCCGGCATCACGAGGCGGTCGAGGTCGGCCCAGATCGCCGCCATCGTCTCGCCGGCCTCGGGCGGCGAGGGGGGCAGCGCGGCGCGCAGGCGGCCCGGGGTCAGCGGGGCGCGGACCGGGCGGTCGCGCAGGTTGCGGTGGTAATCGGCGCCCCAGTCGGCGATGCGCCGGCCCCAGTCGGCGAAGGCATCCCAGTCGGGGGCGGGGCGCGGGTCGGTGACGGGCGGGGCGGCGTTGTCGGGCACGGGCATCGGTCCTTCGGGCGGGCGAGTCGCGGGCAAGGGTAAGGCGAAGCCACCGGCGGGAAAACCGCTTTTGCACCGGCTTCCGCCTCGTCGGATCGGCCAGCCGCCGGAGCGGGGGTGCTCAAGGTTGAGCAACAGGGCCGTCGACCGGTTCTTCTGTCGCATGCGTTGCAGATCTTGCGCTCGAGATGAAAAAAATCGACACGAAAATCGCAAAAAACGAAAAAAAGAGTCACTTTCGAGGGTCGCGACTTTCTGACGTGCCTTGTGGCAAGGAACACCCGCCACATACAATATCTTGTGGTCGGCGACCCTGCGCGCGCGCGTTTTCCTTGCCGCGGCGTGGTTCGGGGAAGGCCGGGGCCGCCGCATCGGCCTGCGATCGTTCGCCGC
>SLPP01000362.1 GCA_007131945.1 Paracoccaceae bacterium
CCGGCGCGCAGCCGGACCTAGTGGACGTGCTGCGGCGCGCGGGCCTGCGCGCGCGACCGCGACGGCGCGGATTTCGTCCGCTGCGGCTGCGTCGGCCGCTCGTTGCAGATATCGCGCATCGCCTCGGCCTCGGCCGAGAGTTCGGCGGCGCTGGGATGCGGCATCCGCTCGGCGAGCGCGCCCCAGAAACGCATCGAGTACTCGATCTGGCTCTGCCACAGGCGGCACCAGAAGGCGAAGCTCTGGCCCCAGAACTCGGCGGGCTGATTGCGGCGGTCCATGGACGTCCTCCCTCTGCTGATTCGCCTCGCCAGCGATTCGGCTAAGCTCGTTTGCAACCATGAAGTGCTTACCCGCGCCTTGATCCGGCGCAAGCGCAACCCTGCCATAGCCGCGTAACGAGGGCGTGACGATGGCGCAAATCCGCGCACCGCGCGCGGGATCCGGCCGTCCGTGCCCGAATTGCGGTCACCGGCGGAAGCGCCCGCCCGCCCCGGCGCCGCGACTTTACCTCGTCGGCCGTCCGCCTTATGCTGCAGCGCAGCAACGGACGGAGGCACGCATGGGCACGAACGGCACGATCAAGCGGATCAACCTGGCCCTGCAGGGCGGCGGCTCGCACGGGGCGCTGACCTGGGGCGTTCTCGACCGGATCCTGGAGGACGAGCGGCTGGAGATCGCCGAGATCAGCGGCACCAGCGCCGGGGCGATGAACGCCGTGGTACTGGCCGACGGTCTCGAACGCGGCCGGCGCGAGGGTGCGCGCGCCGCGCTCGAGGGGTTCTGGCGCGCGATCAGCCGCGCCGCGCTCTTCTCGCCCCTGCAGCGCAGCCCCCTCGACCGGTTGCTCGGTCGCTGGAGCCTCGACCAGTCGCCGAGCTACCTCCTGGCCGAGGGGATGAGCCGGCTCTTCTCGCCCTACCAGCTGAACCCGATGGGGGTGAACCCGCTGCGCACCATCCTCGAGGGGCAGGTCAACTTCGACAACGTCAATCGCTGCCGCAAGATCGACGTACATGTCACTGCGACCAAAGTGAAAACCGGCCGGGCCGAGGTCTTCTCGCGCGGCCGCGTGACGCTCGACGCGGTGATGGCCTCGGCCTGCCTGCCGCAACTCTACCCGGCGGTCGAGATCGAGGGCGAGGAATACTGGGACGGCGGCTTCAGCGCCAATCCGGCGCTCATGCCGCTGGTGACGAGTTCCGAGAGCCCCGACATCGTCATCGTCCAGATCAACCCGATCATGCGCCACGACACGCCGGTCTCGGCGCGCGAGATCATCAACCGGATGAACGAGATCAGCTTCAACACCGCGCTGGTCAAGGAGTTGCGGGCGATCGCGCTGATGCAGCGGATCGTCGAGGAGAAGGGCATCGATCTCGGCCCCGCGGGCCGGACCTACATCCACCTCATCCATACCGACGAGGAGGTGCAGGATCTCGCCGCGTCGTCGAAGCTCAATGCCGAATGGGCCTATCTGCAGATGCTCTTCCAGCGCGGGCGCGGCTGGGCCGATGCCTGGCTCGAGGCGCATTTCGACAAGATCGGAAACGAATCCTCGTTCGATCTGAACGCCTTCTTTGACGATCCTGCGCCGGGCGTGCTGGGCTGCGGCCGATGACCGGCATCCTGGTCATCGTCGTCGCGCTCGGCGCGCTGATGTACCTGGCCTACCGGGGACTGAGCCTTCTGCTGCTCACCCCGGCGCTCGCCATCCTCGCCGTGCTCGCGGCCGAGGGCGGCCCGCTCCTGGCCAGCTACACGCAGGTCTTCATGCAGGCAACGGGCGGCTTCATCATCCAGTATTTCCCGCTCTTCCTCCTTGGCGCGGTCTTCGGCAAGCTGATGGAGGCATCGGGCTCGGCGCGGGTGCTGGCCGACGGGATCATCCGCGGGCTGGGGCCTTCGCGCGCCATCCTCGCCGTGATCCTCTCCTGCGCGGTGATGACCTATGGCGGCGTCTCGCTCTTCGTCGTCGCCTTCGCCGTCTGGCCCATCGCCTCGGCGCTCTTCCGCGAGGCGGAGCTGCCCAAGGTGCTGATCCCGGCCACGATCGCGCTCGGCGCCTTCACCTTCACCATGACCGCGCTGCCCGGCACGCCGGCGATCCAGAACGCGATCCCGATGCCCTTCTTCGGCACCACGCCCTTTGCCGCGCCGGGGCTCGGCATCCTGACCGGGGCCATGATGCTGGGGCTCGGCTGGGCCTGGCTCGAACGCCGCGCCCGCGCGCTGGGCCCGGGCTATGGCGCGAAGGAGGAGGACGCCGCCGAGGGCAAGCGCGACCTGCCCGGTCTCGGCGTCGCCGCCGCGCCGCTGGTGCTGGTGCTGGCCCTGAACCTCGCCTTCACCTTCGTCCTGATCCCGCGGATGGACACTGCCTACCTGGCGCTGCCGGAATTCGGCGAGACCGATGTCGGCTCGGTTCGCGGGGTCTGGTCGATCATCGCCGCGCTGACCTTCGCCTCGCTGGCGCTGGTCGCGCTGAACTGGCGGCGGCTGGCCGAGGGGCTGGGCGACACGCTGGACGCGGGCGCGAAGGATTCGCTCAAGCCGATCTTCAACACCGCCTCGCTCGTCGGTTTCGGCGCGGTGATCGCCTCGCTCTCCGCCTTCGGCCTGATCCGCGACTGGGTGGTGACCGCGGGCGGCGACAACCCGCTGATCTCGCTCGCCATCGGCACGAGCCTTCTGGCGGGGATGACCGGCTCGGCCTCGGGCGGCATGTCGATCGCGCTCTCGACGCTGGGCGAGACCTATCTGGAGATGGGTGTGGCCGCCGGCATCGCGCCCGACCTGCTGCACCGGGTCACGGCGGTGGCGACCGGCGGGCTCGACGCGCTGCCGCATAACGGGGCGGTGATCACGCTCCTGACGATCTGCGGGCTCACCCACCGCGAGGCCTACCGCGACATCGCGATGGTCGCCGTGGTCATCCCGATCCTGGCGCTGATCGTGCTGGTGACGCTGGGCACGTTGTTCGGCAGTTTCTGAGCCGCGTGGCGGGGGCGTCCGCATGCGGACGCTTCGGCAAGTGCCTGGAATAAAAAGTAAATTCGCCCGCGTTAACCGCAATGAAACTTTCACGCGTAGCGCGCGGGCGGGGGCGGAAATGACGCCCTCGCGGCGCTTGCGAAGGGTTGAGATCCGGTTAATTCTTTCGCGAATATCAAGCAATATCAACAAATTAAATGGTCTGCTCGCATGCGAGCAGATCGCCCCTCGCCGCCGTCAGGCGGGCGTCCGCCGGGTCGCCTCCCGCCGCGCGAAGGGCTTGAGGCGGTCCCCATGCGCGGCCAGCCAGTCGCGGACCCGCTGCGGATCGTGCTTCGACAGGTCCCGCAGCCACCAGCCCACCGCCTTCTGCATGAACCAGTCCCGGTCGGCGGCGTGATGCGCACACCAGCCCAGCACCCGCTCCCGCACCGCCTGCTCGGCGGGCTTGGGATGCGTCAGCCGCGTCCAGGGCAGGGTCATGACCAGCATCGCCCGTCGGGTCCACATGTTCGGATGCGCGATCCAGCCCTCGATCCGGTCGAGCCGCGACGGGTCCGCCACCAGTCGCTTGCCGCCGGCGACCGAGGCATGGTCGGCCAGCGCCCAGCTGTCGAAGCCCTCGGCCCAGCCGGCGATCAGCTCCCAGACCGCGGCATCGTCGGGCCGGATGCGGGCCTGGGTCAGGAGCTTCGCCGCTGCCACGCGCGCTTCGTGGATGTCGCTCGCCCAGAGCCCTGCCGCCAGCGCCAGGCGCTGATCAAGCGTGCAGGCGGCGCGCCAGTCCTTCGCCAGCGCCTCGACCCGCGGGACCGGGACACCGAGGAAGGCGCGCGCGGTCTTGTGATAGGCGGCCATCTCGGCCGCCTTCGCGGGGTCTTCCAGCGCCCGCAGCGCATCCAGCGCTTGCG
>SLPP01000093.1 GCA_007131945.1 Paracoccaceae bacterium
ATCGCCGAGAAATGCGCCGAGATGATCCTGCGCGAGCGGCAGTCCGGGACGGTATCGGCCGCCTGATCGCGTCGGCCTGGGCCGCGCCCCGCCCCCGGGCAACCGCCCGCCACGGCGCTTCAGGGCCGCTGCCAAAGCTTTCGTTGTGGTTAACGGCGGAGATTTCTGCGTTCAATACAGAAACTTAGGCGAGTGCACAAATTTGTGCACCCCCGCGTCGCAGCGCCCCCGCGCCCGCCTCAGCCCAGCGTCATCCGCAGCGCGTGGATTCGCCCCACCAGGTCCGGCCCCAGCGCGGCATGCACCGCCCGGTGGCGCTCGATCCGGCTCAGCCGGTCGAGTTCCGGCGCCGCCAGCCGGACGTGGAAATGCGTCTCGCCCCCCTCGCGCCAGCCGGCATGGCCGCGATGGCTTTCGCTTTCGTCCTCGATTTCAAGTTCGGTGACGGCGAAGGCGGCGCGCAGCCGTTCCTCCATCTCGTCGATCACGCGATTCTTCGGCCCCATGCGACGCAATATCCTTTCCCTTTTCCCACCCGACAAACTAAACTCCCGCCTCCGACCCGCAAGGGCAACGCGCAAGGACCGATCGCAGACCGACAGCAGACCGAGACCGATGACCGCAGACCCGTTCAACTTCGACATCCGCGCCTCGCGCGATCGCAAGAAACGCACCCGCGGACGGCGCGCGCAGACCGGCGCGGTCGAGACCTCGTCGCGGCAGTGTTCGCATCCCGGCTGCGCCGAGCCCGGCCTCTACAGGGCGCCGCGCTCGCCCGACGCGCTCGACGACTACCTGTGGTTCTGCAAGGAGCATGTGCGCGAATACAACCTGCGCTGGAACTTCTTCGCCGGCCAGACCGAGGAGGAGATGCGCGCCGCGATGGAGCGCGAGCGGATCTGGGGCCGGGCGACGAAGCCGATGGCGGGCGCGGCCGATCGGAAGGGCTGGCAGCGGCTGGGCATCGACGACCCGTTCGAGGTGCTGGGCGCCAAGGCCACCCGCCGCCGCGCCGAGGCGGCGAGGCCCGGCGCCACCCGCCGCCTGCCGCCGACCGAGCGCCGCGCGCTCGAGATCCTCGATGCCCGCGACACCTGGAGCCGGGCCGAGATCCGGCGGCAATACAAGAGCCTGGTGAAGGACCTGCATCCCGACCTGAACGCTGGCAACCGCGCCGACGAGGACCGCCTGCAGGAGGTCGTCTGGGCCTGGGACCAGATCAAGGACAGCCGCAACTTCCGCGACTGAGGCGAGCACGGACGGGTCCTCGGATACCGCGCAACTGTGCGAAACGACGCGGTGCTCGCTGGCGAGCAATCCTGCAACAAGCTGAAATAAGGTCAAAATTTTCGCGCCGTTAACCGCAGGGAAACCTTTGCGCGCGGCGCCTCAGGCGGGCATGGGGCGTCCCTCGAAGCGGCGCCGGATCGCCGGGCTCAGCGCGATCAGCACGATCCCGATCGAGAACAGGCACCAGATCGCCGGCACCTCGTTCGGGTTCGAGGTCAGCAGCCCGGCCAGCACCGGCCCGGCCAGCAGGTGGAACAGCGCCAGCCGCCAGGCGCCGTAGACGAGGGGCAGCAGGAAGACCGCCAGCATGTAGGTGGGAAAGCCCCACATGCCGATCATCGGCCAGTCGATCCAGGCGAGCAGGCCGTTGAACGGCACGTCCCAGGCCAGGTGCCATTCGCCCGAGACGGTGCAGAGCCGCTCGCCACAGAGGTTCGAGCCCGGAATGCAGCTGCCGGCCCAGGCAAAGGGATAGAGCTGCAGCAGCATCACCACCGCCGACAGCGCGCAGAGCGTGTAGACCGCGACCTGCATGGCCAGCGGCACGGCCCGCGCCACCAGCGCCATGGCGAAGGCGTTGATGACGAGGGGCTGGAAGACGATATGCAGGACCGACAGCAGCGTCACCGTCTCGTTCGCCGGCGTCCCGCAGCGGTCGATGACCAGGTAGCCCGCGACCTGCAGCGCCTCCATCACGGTGAAATAGCCCAGCGTCAGCGGCACCGCCGGCGTGTCGCGGCGGCGGATCGTCAGCGCCGTCGCGGCGCCGCCGAGGCCCACCATCGCGGCCGAAACCGTGAGACTGAAACACATGCCCTTCCTCCACCGCCGGTTGCGCCGGCCGACACTGCGCGATCCGGCGGACCGAGACAAGGTGCCCGCGCCTTCCCCTTGCGCCGCCGGGCATTATGTTCCATGACGGCCGGGCCGAGGGGGCGCCCCAGGCAGAGCTGCACGAATGGCGGACGGAATGGCGAACGAGATGCTGAAACCCACCGAGGAAGTCTCGGTGCGCGACGTGTTCGGAATCGACACGGACATGGTGGTCAAGGGATTCGAGGAGCGCGCCGATCGCGTGCCCGACATCGACGCCACCTACAAGTTCGACCCCGAGACCACGCTCGCCATCCTCGCCGGCTTCCAGTACAACCGCCGGGTGATGATCCAGGGCTATCACGGCACCGGCAAATCCACCCATATCGAGCAGGTCGCGGCGCGGCTGAACTGGCCCTGCGTGCGGGTCAATCTCGACAGCCATATCAGCCGGATCGACCTGATCGGCAAGGACGCGATCAAGCTGCGCGACGGCAAGCAGGTGACCGAGTTCCACGAGGGCATCCTGCCCTGGGCGCTGCGCCATCCCTGCGCCATCGTCTTCGACGAATACGATGCCGGAAGGCCGGACGTGATGTTCGTCATCCAGCGCGTGCTCGAGCATGATGGCAAGCTGACGCTTCTCGACCAGAACGAGATCATCACCCCGCACCCGTCCTTCCGCCTCTTCGCCACGGCGAACACTGTGGGGCTGGGCGACACGACCGGGCTCTATCACGGGGTGCAGCAGATCAACCAGGCGCAGATGGACCGCTGGTCGCTGGTGGCGACGCTGAACTACCTCTCGCACGACGCCGAGGCGGCGATCGTGCTGGCCAAGAACCCGGCCTACAACACCGCCAGGGGAAGGCAGGAGATCAGCCAGATGGTCACCGTCGCCGACCTCACCCGCACCGCCTTCGTCAAGGGTCAGCTCTCGACCGTCATGTCGCCGCGCACGGTCATCACCTGGGCCGAGAACGCGCGCATCTTCCGCGACATCGGCTACGCGTTCCGGCTGACCTTCCTCAACAAGTGCGACGAGCTGGAACGGCAGACCGTGGCCGAGTTCTACCAGCGCTGCTTCGGCGAGGAACTGCCCGAATCGGCGGCAAGCGCGAGCGTCGCCTGACGCTCGGCCGGGGCAGGGGGGCGGCGCCCGGGTGATCGGCGCCGCCGCCGCGCCATGCGGGACCGGATCCGCCCCTCGGGGCCTGCGGCCAAAGCTTTCGATGTGGTTAACGGCGGCATTTTTTCCTATTTTTGTCAATATCTTGTCCAGATGTCCGCATGCGGACGGGGCGCCCCGGAGCGCGTGACCGCGCGCCGGCCGGCCTGTCCCGCCGGCGTCGCCGAGCTTCGGGCCGGACGAAATGGGGCGCCCGCGGGCGCCCCTTCATAGCTGCCGACGGCGGGCCTCAGGCGGCCTTGCGCGCCGCCTCCTGCCGCGCCGCCATCGTCGCCCGCGTCCACCAGTCGAGCTCGTCGAGCATCGCCCCGGCCGAGCCGCCGATCGCGTCCTCGATCGCGCTCATCGGCTTCGGGTCGCCGCCCAGCGGGTGGACCTTCATGAATTCCGACCCGCCGACATGCACCGCCGACCGGGTCGAGGCCATCTGCAGCTCGATCCCGATGGTGCGCAGATGCTCCGCCGCGCGGGTGCCGCCGACCGAGCCGTAGCTGACGATGCCGAAGGCCTTGCGATTCCATTCGACATAGGCCTGGTCGAGCGCGTTCTTCAGCGCGCCGGTGATCGAGCGGTTGTATTCCGCGGTGACGAAGATGTAGCCGTCGAATCCGGCGATCTTCTTCTGCCAGGTCACGGCGCGATCGTCCTGGCTCGGGGCCCAGGCGTTCGAGGCGACCTCGTTGAAGAGCGGCAGGTCGTAATCCTTCAGGTCGACCAGCTCGACCTCCCAGTCGCCGCGGGCGCGGGCCTTTTCCTCGATCCATTCGGCGGGCTTGGCGCCGAACCGCGCGTCGCGGGTCGAGCCGATGATGATGGCAATGCGGGGTTTGTGGGACATTTCGGGCTCCTTTGTTCCTCGCCCCTGACATCGGAACGCGCGGGCCGGATGTCAAAATGCGTCTGCGCACAGCCCCCGTGCGCGGATGCGCGAGCGCCCGCCGCCCCTTGCCCCGGCGCCGCGCCGGTGCTTTATCTCGGCCATGAGCCGCGCCTCCGACAATCCCGCCGATCCGTTCAAGAAGGCCCTGACCGAGACCGCCAAGGTCATGGCCGACGATGCCGAGATCACGGTCAGCTTCTCGGTCGATCCGCCGGGGATGACCGGCGACGCGATGCGCCTGCCGCAGGTGACGCGGCGGATGACGCGCGACGAGGTGATGCTCGCCCGCGGCACGGCCGACGGTTTCGCGCTCAAGCGGCGGTTCCACAATGCCGCGACGCATGCGCGCTACATGCCACAGGGGCAGATGGCGCGCGATCTCTACGAGGCGATGGAGACAGCCCGCTGCGAGGCGGTGGGCGCGCAGCACATGCCCGGTACGGCGTCCAACATCGACGCCCGCATCGCCCATGAGGCCGAGCGCAAGGGTTATGCGCAGATCCGCAGCCAGGCCGAGGCGCCGCTGCCGGTGGCGGCGGGCTACCTGATCCGCCAGCTCGCCACCGGAAGGGCGCTGCCGAAGGGTGCCGGGACGGTCGCCGATCTCTGGCGGCCCTTCGTCGAGAGCCATGCCGGCGCGACGCTGGAGGGGCTCGACAGGGTGCTCTCCGACCAGACCGAATTCGCCCGCTTCGCGCGCCGGGTGATCGAGGATCTGGGCTACGGCGACCAGCTCGGCGACGACCCCGACGAAGAGGGCGAGGATCAGGAAAGCGCCGACGAGGACCAGGCCGACGCGCCCGAAAGCCCCGACAGCCAGGGCGACGAGCAGGAGCAGGACGACAGCGAGGCCGCCGAGGACGGCCCGCGCCAGGAAAGCGCCGAGATGGAGGCGGTCTATGACGAGACCGCCGAGGACGAGATGTCCGACGAGACCGAGGCCGCCCAGGCCGAGGCCCCGCCCGAACCCCCGGTGCCGCCGCCGCATTCCGAGGCCGACCCCAACTACATCGTCTTCGTCACCGATTTCGACGAGGAGGTGACCGCCGAGGACCTCGCCGATCCGGCGGAACTGGAGCGGCTGCGCGCCTATCTCGACCAGCAGCTCGAGCCCCTGAAGGGCGCGGTCAGCCGGCTGGCCAACAAGCTCCAGCGCCGGCTGCAGGCCAAGCAGAACCGGTCATGGGAATTCGACCGCGAGGAGGGCATCCTCGACGTCGCGCGGCTCGCGCGGGTGGTCGCCAACCCGACGACGCCGCTGAGCTTCAAGGTCGAGAAGGACACCGAGTTCCGCGACACGGTGGTGACGCTGCTTCTCGACAATTCGGGCTCGATGCGCGGCCGGCCGATCTCGATCGCGGCGATCTGCGCCGACGTCCTCGCCCGCACGCTCGAACGCTGTCAGGTCAAGGTCGAGATCCTCGGCTTCACCACCCGCGCCTGGAAGGGCGGGCAGAGCCGCGAGCGCTGGCTGGCCGAGGGTCGGCCGCAGGCGCCGGGGCGGCTCAACGACCTGCGCCACATCGTCTACAAGCCCGCCGACGCCCCCTGGCGGCGCAGCCGCGACAATCTCGGGCTGATGATGAAGGAGGGGCTCCTGAAGGAGAACATCGACGGCGAGGCGCTGGAATGGGCGCATCGCCGGATGGTCGTGCGGCGCGAGGCGCGCAAGATCCTGATGGTCATCTCGGACGGCGCGCCGGTCGACGATTCGACGCTCTCGGTCAATCCTGCGAACTATCTCGAAAAACACCTGCGCGACGTGATCGCGATGATCGAGAAGCGCAAGGCGGTCGAGCTTCTGGCCATCGGCATCGGCCATGACGTCACCCGCTACTACGACCGGGCGGTGACGATCACCGATGTCGACCAACTCGCCGGCGCGATGACCGAACAGCTCGCCGCGCTCTTCGATTCCGACCCGCGGGCGCGGGCGCGGGTGATGGGGATGGCGAACGCGATGCGGCGCTGACGGCGCCGCCCGGGGCCGGGACAACGCGGGCAGCCGCGGCGGCCGCCGGGGTTCACGCGTTGAACAGGAAATGCAGCACGTCGCCGTCCTTGACCTCGTAGGTCTTGCCCTCGACGCGCAGCTTGCCGGCCTCGCGCGCGCCCGCCTCGCCGCCGAGCGCGACGTAGTCGTCGTAGGCGATGGTCTCGGCGCGGATGAAGCCGCGCTCGAAATCGCCGTGGATGACGCCGGCGGCCTGCGGCGCGAGCGTGCCCCGCGCGATCGTCCAGGCGCGGGCTTCCTTCGGGCCGGCGGTGAAATAGGTCTGCAGACCCAGCAGGTCGTAGCCGGCGCGGATCAGCCGGTCGAGGCCGGGTTCGGCAAGCCCCATTTCCTCGAGGAACATCGCCGCCTCCTCGGGCGGCAGCTGCGCCAGTTCCTCCTCGATCCGGGCCGAGATGACGACATGCGCCGCGCCCTGTCCGGCCGCCATCTCGGCCACGCGGTCGCTCTGCGCGTTGCCGCTCGCCGCCGCGGCCTCCTCGACATTGCAGACATAGAGGACGGGCTTTGCGGTGAGCAGCTGGAGCTGCCGCCAGAGGCCGCGATCCTCGGCCGCCACCGTGACCGTGCGCGCCGGCCGGCCCTTTTCCAGCGCGTCGAGCGCCAGCCGCAGCAGCCGGTCCTGCGCCACCGCCTCCTTGTCACCGCCGCGGATCCTGCGTTCGAGGTTCTTCAGCCGCCGCTCGATCGATTCGAGATCGGCGATCATCAGCTCGGTCTCGATCGTCTCGGCATCGGCGATCGGGTCGATGCGGCCCTCGACATGGGTGACGTCGCCATCCTCGAAGCAGCGCAGCACATGGGCGATGGCGTCGACCTCGCGGATATTGGCCAGGAACTGGTTGCCCAGCCCCTCGCCCTTCGACGCCCCGCGCACCAGCCCGGCGATGTCGACGAAGGTCATCCGCGCCGGGATCACCGCCTTCGAGCCGGCGATGGCCGAGATCTTCTGCAGCCGCGCGTCGGGCACGGCGACCTCGCCCACATTGGGCTCGATCGTGCAGAACGGGAAATTCGCCGCCTGCGCCGCGGCGGTGCGCGTCAGCGCGTTGAACAGCGTCGACTTGCCCACGTTCGGCAGCCCGACGATCCCCATGCGGAAGCCCATCTTTCCCTCCGTGACCGGTCGCGCGCCTCATAGGCGCTTGGCTTCGGGGGTGCAAGCGGGCGGCGCGGGGCATTGATTTTCCCGTTCTGACCGGGCAATGGGGCGCCAGGACAGGAGGAAACGCATGACCCGGATCGACCAGTGCTTCGCGCGGCTGCGCGCCGAAGGCCGCAAGGCCTTCGTCTCCTACATCATGGGCGGCGATCCGGATTTCGAGACCTCGCTGGCGGTGATGCGCGGCTTGCCGGCGGCGGGTGTGGACGTGATCGAGCTCGGCGTGCCCTTCACCGACCCGATGGCCGACGGCCCGACGATCCAGCTCGCCGGGCAGCGGGCGCTGGAAGGCGGGCAGACGCTGGAGAAGACGCTCGAGATGGTGCGTCGGTTCCGGGCCGGGGACGACCGCACGCCGATCGTGCTGATGGGCTATTACAACCCGATCTACAACCGCGGGGTCGAGCGGTTCCTGAAGGATGCGGTCGAGGCCGGCGTCGACGGGCTGATCGTCGTCGACCTGCCGCCCGAGGAGGACGAGGAGCTGTGCCTGCCCGCGCGCGAGGCCGGGCTCAACTTCATCCGCCTGGCGACGCCGACGACCGACGAGAAGCGGCTGCCGAAGGTGCTGCAGAACACCTCGGGCTTCGTCTATTACGTCTCGATCACCGGGATCACCGGCGCCGCCGCCGCGCAGGCCGCCGAGGTCGGCCCCGAGGTGGCGCGGATCAAGGCCGCCACCGACCTGCCGGTGATCGTCGGCTTCGGCATCGCCAGTCCCGAGGCGGCGCGCGAGATCGCCGCCGTGGCGGATGGTTGCGTCGTCGGCTCGGCCATCGTCAAGCGCATCGGCGCGGGCGAGCCTGCCGAGGCGGTGCTGGCCTATGTCGCCTCGCTGGCCGAGGGGGCGCACGCGGCGTGACGCCCGGCGCGGCCGGTGACCGGACCGCAGCGCATTGACGCAGGTCAATGCGCCCGCCGGTGGCTGCGGCGATCATCCGGGACGGCCCGCCAGGCCGCGCCGGGCGTCGCACGGGCGGGCGGCACGGGCGGGCGGATCGACCGTGGCGGGAGGGAGCGGCATGCCGACAGACATCATCCGCAAGAGCGATGCCGAGCGCGATGCGGCGGCGGTGCCCGATACAGCCGAGGCCCGCGCGGCCTTTTCCTGGGCGGCGGCGCGGGAGCGGCTGGCGGGGCTGCCGGGCGGCGGGCTGAACATCGCCCACGAGGCGCTCGGCCGGCATCTGCCGGAACACGGCGCGCAGGTGGCGATCCGCTGGCTCGGTCGCGAGGAGGGCCTGCGGCAGGAGATCACCTATGCCGGGCTCGAGGCGATGGCGGCGCGGTTCGCGAACGTGCTCGCCGCCCACGGCATCGCCCGCGGTGACCGGCTCTTCCTGCTGTCGGGCCGGGTGCCCGAGCTTTACGCCGCGACGCTCGGCGCGCTGAAGGCGGGCGTGGTGGTCAGCCCGCTCTTCGCCGCCTTCGGCCCCGAGCCGGTGCGCGCGCGGATGGAGATCGGGCAGGCGAGCGTGCTGGTGACGACGGCGTCGCACTATGCCCGCAAGGTCGCTGCCTGGCGCGCCGAACTCCCCTCGCTGAAGCTGGTGCTGATCCTCGGCGAGACCGCGCCCGAGGGCTGCGTCGCGCTCGGCCCGGCGATGGCGGAAGCCTCGGACAGGTTCGAGACCGTCGCGACCGGGCCCGAGGACATGGCGCTGATCCATTTCACCTCGGGCACGACCGGCAAGCCGAAGGGCGTCGTTCACGTGCACGAGGCGGTGGTCGCGCATGCCGAGACCGGGCGCATCGCGCTCGACCTGCATCCCGGCGACATCTACTGGTGCACCGCCGATCCCGGCTGGGTCACGGGGATGAGCTACGGGATCATCGCACCGCTCGCCAACCGCGCGACGCTGGTCGTCGACGAGGCCGAGTTCGACCTCGCGCGCTGGTACGCGATCCTCGAGCGCGAGGAGGTCTCGGTCTGGTACACCGCGCCCACGGCGATCCGGATGATGATGCGCGCCGGGGCCGAGGCGGCGGCGGGGCATGACTTCTCGAAGCTGCGCTTCCTCGCCAGCGTCGGCGAGCCGCTGAACGCCGAATGCGTGCTTTGGGGGCGGAAGGTGTTCGGCAGGCCCTTCCACGACAACTGGTGGCAGTCCGAGACCGGCGGCATCATGATCGCCAACACGGCCGCGATGGACATCAAGCCCGGGGCGATGGGCAAGCCGCTGCCGGGGATCGAGGCCGGCATCGTCGCGCGCGACGGCGACGACCTGCGTGAGCTGCCCGACAGCGAGATCGGCGAACTGGCGCTGCGGCCCGGCTGGCCGTCGATGATGCGCGCCTATCTGGACGAGGAGGCGCGCTACCGGAAGTGCTTCGCCGGCGGCTGGTACCTGACCGGCGATCTGGCGATGCGCGACGGCGACGGCTATTACTGGTTCGTCGGCCGCGCCGACGACCTGATCAAGTCCGCCGGCCACCTGATCGGCCCGTTCGAGGTGGAGAGCGCGCTGATCGAGCACCCCGCCGTGGCCGAGGCGGCGGTGATCGGCGTGCCCGACGAGACCGCCGGCGAGGTGGTCAAGGCCTTCGTCACGCTGAACGCCGGTTTCACCGCCGACGCGGCGCTCGAACGCGAGCTGCGCGGCCATGCCCGCAAGCGCCTCGGCCCCGCCGTCGCCCCGCGCGAGATCGTCTTCCGCGACGAGTTGCCGCGCACCCGCTCGGGCAAGATCATGCGCCGGCTGCTGCGCGCGCGCGAGCTTGGCCTGCCCGAGGGCGATCTCTCGACGCTGGAGGGGACCGCACGATGACCGCGCCCGCGGCCCGCGACGGGGCCGGCGGGCGCGTGCCAGTCCGGGCGGCTACCGCAGCGCGGCGAGGCGGATTTCCTCGGCCAGCGTCTCGGGCCGGTGCGCCGCGTCGAGCCAGGTCCAGCTGATCGTGCCGAGATCGTAGCCGAGCTGTCGTTCGAGCACGCCGAGCGTGGCATCCGACGGCCCGCCCCGCCGCGCCGCGACCCGCTCGCGCAGCAGCGCCGGTTCTGCGTCGAGCCAGATGCCCAGAAACGGCACGCCCGCCGCGCCCGCCGCGGCTTCGATCGCGGCGCGTTCGGCCGGCCGCGCGAAGACGCCATCGACCACGACCGGCGCGCCCGCTGCCGCGAGCGCCTGCGCCCGCGCCGTCATCTCGTGGTAGACCCGCGTCGAGACCTCTTGCCGGTAGGCCTCGGGCGGCAGCCGCGTCTCGACCGCGACGCCGTGCAACGCCTTGCGCAGCCGGTCGCTCGACAGGCAGCGGGCGCCGGCGCCGGCCCCAATGCGCGGCGCGAGGGTCTCGGCGACGGTCGTCTTGCCCGATCCCGAGAGCCCGCCGATCGCCACGACGCGCACCGGTTCCGGCTGCAGCAGCGCGCGCGCCAGGTCGAAATAGCCGCGCGCCTCCCGCCGCCGGGCGGGACTGTCGGCGCCCTCGTCGATGGCGGTCGCCGTGACATGCGCCCGCACTGCCGCCCGCAGCGCCATGAAGAAGGGCAGAAGCGGCATACCGCCCTCGTCGCCGGTCAGGTCGAGGTAGCGGTTCATCACGCGATTGGCGAAGGCCGGCAGGTCGCGGTGGACGAGATCCATCAAGAGGAAGCCCAGATCGTAGAGCAGGTCGACCGTGGCGAGGGCGTCGTTGAACTCGATGCAGTCGAAGATCACCGGCGCGCCGTCCTCGAGGAAGATGTTGCGCAGGTGCAGATCGCCATGCGCGCGGCGCACGCGCCCGGCGCGGGCCCGCGCGTCGAGCCGCGCCCGCTGCGCCGCCGCCGCCGCGCGAAAGGCGGCGTTGAAGGCCGCGATCTCGTCGCGCGGAAAGACCTGCGTTCCGGCCAGCGCCGCCTCGTTGACCGCCAGCACGTCCGCCACGCGGTCCGAGCCGGGCCGGTCGTCGATCGGGCAGGCGTCGTGCAGCTGCGCGATCGCCTCGGCGAGCCGGTCCATCAGCGGCGCCGTGAGCGCGCCGCGCGTCGCCAGCCGGTCGAGGAGCATCCGCTGGTCGAAGCGCCGCATCTCGACCACCGCATCGACCAGATCGCCCGCGCCGTCGAAGACAAGGCCGCCCGGTTCGCGCGTGATGCGCCGCACGCCGAGATAATGCGCCGGCGCCGTGCGCCGGTTGAGCGCGACCTCGCGGGTGCAGAAGTCGAGGCGGCGCTCGGGGGTGGAGAAATCGGCATAGGGAAGCTGCACCGCGCGCTTGAGCTTCCAGGCGCGGTCCGGCCCGACGAAGACATGCGAGATATGGGTCTCGATCGTCTCGCCCCCGCCCTCGGCGACGAGCGCCGCGGCAAGAAAGGCACGCACCTCTTCCTGATCGCTCACGAGCATCCTGCCCCCCTGCCTGATCCGCGCCCGGTCGCCGCCGGCGGATGATCGCCCGGCGGCGCGCCCGTGGCCAGTGGGCCGATCGCCGCGCCGGATGCGCCGCCGACCGGCGTCAGCGCGCGACCATCGGATCGCTGCCACCGCGCCTGCCTGCGCCGCCCCGGCGACCCCGGCCGGATCAGGCCGCCCCGCAACCGCCCGCGGATCGAGAGGGCCGCGTCATCGGCGCGGCCGCGTGACAGCGGATCCGCCTGACCCGCTGCGCAGCCCCGGCGGCGATGCCGTCGGCGAGGATCGACGTGGAAGCAAAGCTTTCGTTGTGGTTAACCGCGGCGATTTTCCTTGTCTTTCCAGAAAGATGGAAGAGCGTCCAAATTTGGACGCTGCCGCATCGCCGGCCTATGTGCCGGTCGGCGTCAGGCATGCAGCGCGTGACCCAGCGCCTTCAGCGCGGCTTCGGGGAAGGCTTCGCTCTGCGTCGGGTGAGCGTGGATCGTGCCGGTGATGTCCTCGATCCGCGCGCCCATCTCGAGGGCGAGCGCGAAGACGGCCGAGAGTTCCGCCACGCCGGCGCCCACCGCCTGCACACCGAGGACGAGGTGGTTGTCGGCCCGCGCCAGGACGCGGACGAAACCGGCATCGGTCCCCAGGGTCAGGGCGCGGCCATTGGCGCTGAAGGGGAAGATGCCGGTGCGGATCTCGCGGCCCGTGGCGCGGGCCTCCTCGGGGCTCAGGCCGACCGATACGATCTCGGGATCGGTGAAGCAGACCGCCGGGATCGCGCGCCTGTCCCAGGCGCGGCGCCGCCCCGCCACGATCTCGGCCACCATCTCGCCCTGCGCCATCGCCCGGTGCGCCAGCATGGGCTCGCCGGTGATGTCGCCGATGGCGAAGACCCCGCGCATCGAGGTCCGGCACTGCTCGTCGATGCGGACAAAGCGTCCGTCGCGGTCGAGGTCCAGCTCCTCGAGCCCCCAGCCCTCGACGAGCGGCCGGCGCCCCACCGTGACCAGCACGCGATCGGCCGGCAGCCGCCGCTCCTCGCCGTCGCGGTCCTCGACCACCAGCGCCGCGCCGTCCGCGGAGAGGCGCCGCGCCTTCGCCCCGGTCAGCAGCTCGACGCCCAGCTCGCCCAGCCGCTTCGCCACCGGGCGGGTCAGTTCCGCGTCCCATTGCGGCAGGATGCGGCCCTCGGCCTCGACCACGGCGACGCGGCTTCCCAGCTTGGCGAAGGCCATGCCCAGCTCGAGCCCGATATAGCCCGCGCCGACGACGACCAGCCGCTCGGGCCGCTCGGTCATCTCGAGCGCCCCGGTGGACGAGACGACCTTGCCGCCGAAGGGCAGCGACGGCAGTTCGACCGGGGTCGAGCCGGTGGCGATCACCACCGCCTCGGCGCGGATGACCTGGGTGCCGGTCTCGGTCTCGACCTCGACGGTCTTGCCGTCGCGGAACCGCGCCCAGCCCGCGACCGTCTTGACGCCGGCGCGTTTCAGCAGCCCGGCGACGCCCGAGGTCAGCTTGCCGACGATGCCGTCCTTCCAGGCGACGGCCTGCGCGAGATCCAGTTCCGGCTGCGTGGCCTTCAGCCCGAAGGGCGAGCCGCCCGCCGCCGCCTCGGCCAGTTTCGCGTATTCGTCGGCGGCATGGATCAGCGCCTTCGACGGGATGCAGCCGACGGTCAGACAGGTGCCGCCGGGCTTTCCGGCCTCGACGATGATCGTGTCGACGCCGAGCTGTCCCGCGCGGATGGCGCAGACATAGCCGCCGGGGCCGGCACCGATCACCAGAAGCTTGCAGGCGAGCTCCTTCATCGGCCTAGCCCTCCAGGAAGATCATCGCCGGCGTTTCCAGCAGCGTCTTGAGCCGCTGCACGAAGACCGCCGCGTTCCAGCCGTCGATCACCCGGTGATCGAAGCCGCAGGACAGGTTCATCATCCGCCGTGGCACGAAGCCCTTGCCGTCCCAGTGCGGGCGCACGGCGATCTTGTTGACGCCGACGATGGCGACCTCGGGATGGTTGATCACCGGCGTCGTCACGATCCCGCCGAGCGCGCCGAGCGAGGTGATGGTGATGGTCGAGCCGCCGAGTTCCTCGCGCGTCGCGGTGCCGTCGCGGGCGGCCGAGGTGACGCGGGCGAGTTCCTCGGCGCAGTCGCGCAGGCCGCGCGCCTCGGCATGGCGGACGACCGGGACCATCAGCCCGCCACCTGTTTGCGTGGCGATGCCGACATGCACGCCGGCGTGGCGGTGGATCACGCCGGCCTCGTCGTCGTAGCGCGAATTGACCATCGGCTGCTCTTCGACCGCGCGGACGATGGCGCGGATGAGAAACGGCAGGATCGTCAGGCGCAGGTTGCCCTCGGCGTTGAGCTTGCCGCGCAACTCCTCGAGCGCGGTGACATCGACCTCCTCGACATAGGTGATGTGCGGGATGCGCGCCTTTGCCAGCGCCATCTTCTCGGCGATGCGCCGCCGCAGGCCGACGACGCGGATCTCCTCGACATCGATGCGCGGCCGCAGGCCCGGACCGGCGACACCCGCGCCCGGACCGCGGGCGATGAAGGCGTCGAGGTCGTCATGCGTGATCCGCCCCGCCGGGCCGGTGCCGGGGACCTGGCGCAGGTCGATCCCGGCCTCGCGGGCGCGCAGCCGCACCGCCGGCGCGGCAAGCGGGCGCTCGCCC
>SLPP01000248.1 GCA_007131945.1 Paracoccaceae bacterium
AACAAACGCCGTTAACCACAACGAAACTCTTGCAAACAGCTCGGCGCGACGGTTGCTGCGAGGCGGGCCGCGCGACCCGTGCCTGCGCCGGGAATCGCTCCGCGACGGCGCGCGCTCAGGCAGGGGCGGTGGCACGCTGGCGGCGGTCCTGCAGGATGTTCCATGCCAGCAGCAGCGCGAAGACGCCAAGCGCCGCCCAGTGCAGCGCCGCCTGTTCGGGCCAGATCAGCACGACGCAGAGCGCGGCCATCACCGCGCGCATGCCCCAGCCGATCGCGGCCTCCATATGCCCCTCGATCGCGGCAGCGAGCGCATAGAGCGCGGCGGCGGTGAACAGCGTGACCTCGAGCTTCTCCCACAGCGTGCCGTGCAGGATCGGCGTATAGGCGAAGAGAAGCGGCACGACATAGAGCCCCTTGGCCATCTTCCAGGCGGTGAAACCCGTGGCCATCGGCTTCGACCCGGCGATGGCGGCGGCGGCGAAGGCGGTGAGACACACCGGCGGCGTGACCGATGAGTCCTGGCTCAGCCAGAAGATGATCAGGTGCGCGGCGAGGATGCCGGCCAGGATCACCTCGCGGCTCAGCGTCTGGTCGACGATCATCCGGTACATCTCGAGCGGCGCGGCGGCCAGCACCTCGGCGGCCTGGTCGTAGGGCATCGGCTGGCCGATCTGGGTGGCCATCTCGGGCGAGCCCAGCATCAGGATCGCGCCCACCGATTGCGGGATCGTGCCGGCGGCGATGGCATTGATCAGTTCCACCCGCGTGATCAGGTCGGCGAGCGCCGGCGCCGAGAGCGTGGCGATGACGATATAGGCGGCGGTCACCGGCAGTCCCATGCCGAGAACGAGCGAGGCCAGCGCGATGAGGATGATGGCGATCAGCACCGACCCGCCCGCCCAGGTGCCGATCATCAATGAGAACGTGTTACCCACGCCCGAGATGGTGACCGCGGCGATGACCACGCCGATGGCGACCAGAAGGACCGCGGTCAGCACCATGTTCTTCGCCCCCAGCGCCAGGGCCTCGAGCACCGCCCAGGGACCCATCGGGTTCTTCGTCACCCAGCTCGAGACGACGACGGCGATGATGGCGATGCCGGCGGCATAGGTCGGCGTGTAGCCCCAGATCAGGAGTCCGACCAGCACGCCGATGGGCAGGAAGAAGGCAAGCCCGTTGTCCTTGAGCACCTGCCAGAGCGTCTTCTCGAAGGCATCCTGCGGGTCGAGATTCAGCCGCTTGGCGGTGATCCGGACATAGAACGCGATCGACAGGAAATAGAGGATCGCCGGCAGGACCGAGAGCGCGGCGATGGTCAGGTACGAGACCTGCGTGAACGAGGCCATGATGAAGGCCCCTGCCCCCATGATCGGCGGCATGATCTGCCCGCCGGTCGAGGCCGCCGCCTCGGTCGCGGCGGCGGTCTTCGACGGCATGCCGGCGCGCTTCATCAGCGGGATGGTGATCGAGCCGGTGGAGACGGTGTTGGCCACCGCCGAGCCCGAGATCGTTCCCATCATCCCCGAGCCGATCACCGCGACCAGCCCCGGCCCGCCGACGAAGCGCCGCGCCAGGACCTGCGCGAAGTCGATGATGAAGGCCCCCGCCCCCGAGCGCAGCAGGAAGGCGCCGAAGAGGATGAACATGAAGACGAAGCTCGACGAGATCCGCGCCACCGTGCCGAACATGCCGTCGTCGGTGTAGAAGATGCGGAAGAGCATCGTGTCGACCCGGAGCCCGCTGAAGGTCAGCATGCCCCCCACGTAGCGACCCCAGAAGGTGATATAGGTGAAGGCGAGGATGATCAGGATCGGGATGATCCAGCCGGTTGTGCGGCGGGTGAACTCGATCCCGAGGATCAGCGCCAGCGAGGTGAAGACCCAATCCTGCCAGGCGAAGCCGGTGGTCTGCACGCGCCGGTAGAAGGCGGTTTCCTCAAGATAGAGATAGGCGAACAGGCTGAGCGCGGCGAGGCCGAGAAGGACATCGATGGCGAGCACGATGCGCTGGCCCATCGCGCTGCGCGCCTGCACCATCGGGTAGAGCAGCGCGCAGAGAAAGCCGAAACCGGCGAAATGGATCACCGAGGTCCAGAGTTCCGACAGCGTGCCCAGCGTGTTGAACCAGATGTGCAGCACCGAGAGCCCGACACCGAACCAGAAGGCGACGCGCCCGGGCAGGCTGTCGTCGGGCCGCGAGTATCGGTTTTCCTCGTCACCCGGGGGCATGCCGGGCGGGGTCTGGACCGGTGAGGTCTGGCCGGGTCGCGTCTGGGCCTGCATCCTGTCCTCGCGGATCGCGGGTACGGGTCGGGGCGCGCCGGAGGGCGCGCCCTGCGTCACGGGCCGGCGGTGATACCACCGGCGGGTGCGGGCCTCACTCGACGGGTGCGATGCCTTCGGGGATCTCGAGCCCGACTTCCTCGTAGTAGCGCGCGGCACCCGCATGGAGCGGCAGCGGCAGCCCGGCGAGCGCGTTGTCGATCGACATGTCGCAGGTCGCCGGGTGGATGTTGCACAGGAAGCCGAGGTTCTCGTAGATCGTCCTGGTGAAGAGGTAGACGTCCTCCTCGGGCACGTCGGCATTCACCGCGAGGAAGTTCGGCTGGGCGATGGTCGGCACGTCGTCGTCGATGCCGGGATAGGTGCCGCCGGGGATGGTGATGGCGAAATAGAGGCCGGTGCCGCCGTCGAACATCTCGAGCTGGTCCTCGGTCACGCTGAGCAGCGTCACCTGGTCGCCCATCTGCGCCTTGGCGCGGGTGACCGTGCCGACGCCGATGCCGGAGTTGATGTTCGTCCCCATGACCTGGCCGTTGATCAACGAGTCGATCGAGGGGCCGAAACCCTGGAATACGAGGTCCCAGGACTCGTAGTCGAAGCCGTAATTCGTGAACAGGAAGCGGTTCGAATGCTCGGTGCCCGAGTTGCGCGCGCCGATCGAGAAGCCGCGGCCTTCGAGGTTCGCGAGATCGGCGGCGGTGCCGGTCTCGACGAGGCTCGAATGGATCAGGAAATGCTCGACATTCGGCCAGAGCATGGCGATCGAGCGCATGTTCTCCTGCGGGCCGGCCTCTTCCAGCGCGCCGGAGCCCTCGCGCGCCCACTGGCCGAAGAGGCCCTGCATGATGGCGAACTGCGCCTGGCCCTCGCGCAGGAGCACGGTATTCTCGCCCGAGCCGGCCGACGAGATCGCCGACATGTCGATGCCGTGGGCGTTCTGCAGGTGGATCTTGGCCAGCGTGGCCAGCGCCACGCCGACCGGATAGTAGGTGCCGCCGGTGGTCGCGGTGGTCAGCACGTAGCTGCGGGTCTCGGCCGCGGCGAGGCCGGCGATGCCGGCCAGCGGCAGCGCCAGGGCGGCGGCGAGGGCGGTGCGGCGGGTGAAATCGTGCGTCATGGTCGTCTCCCTGTGTTTGCTGGACCCCGGATCGTGCGCCCGGGTGGGTGCGGTCGTGCCGCAACGCTAAGGATTAGGGCGCATTCGCCACGGAATTTCAAGGAAAAACCCGCCCCGGAGACCGGGGCGGGCGGGCAGCGGCGATGCGCTGCCGATCACGCGGTCTTGAGCACGCCGCGTTCGATCTGGTCACGCTCGATCGATTCGAAGAGCGCCTTGAAGTTGCCCTCGCCGAAACCGTCGTCGCCCTTGCGCTGGATGAACTCGAAGAAGATCGGGCCGATCACGGTCTTCGAGAAGATCTGCAGCAGGATCTTCGTCTCGCCACCATCGACCACCCCCTCGCCGTCGATCAGGATGCCGTGCTTCATCATCCGGTCGAGCGGCTCGTCATGGCCCTGCACGCGCTCGTGGCTCATCTCGTAATAGGCGGCGGGCGGGGCGGGCATGAACTTCAGCCC
>SLPP01000012.1 GCA_007131945.1 Paracoccaceae bacterium
AAGGTGGCGAGGAAGGTCTCGGTGGTGACGAAGGTATAGGGCGCGCCGCGGCGCGGGGCGCGCGGGCCGGTGGCGATCAGGCCGCGGTCCGAGAGTCGCCCGATCAGGTTGCGGCTGATCTCGCGGCCGAAGATCCCGGCCAGCCCGTCGCGGGTGATCGGCTGGTGCCAGGCGATGGCGGCCAGCACGGCGAGGTCGAATTCGTCCAGATCGAACGCCTGGTCGGTCACCTCCGCCGCCGTCCGGATCGCGGCGGCATAGGCGGGGCGGGTGCGCAGCGCCCAGCCCGACGCCACCCGCACCACCGCATAGGGCCGGTCGGCCAGATCGGCGGCGAGATCCTCGATCAGCAGATCGACCGAGGCCCCCTGCCCCACGACCCGCGACAGATCCTCGCGCGCCACCGGCGCGCTCGAGGCAAAGAGCACCGCCTCGATCCGCCGCATCCATTCCCGCCAGCGCAGCTCCGGCGGCAGATCCTCGAGCTCGCGGTCGAAGGGCGAATCCGGGCGCGGCGGCATCCTCAGACCCCGTAGAGCCGGAAACTGGCGCGCCCGGTCAGCTCGCGCACCACGCCCAAGGCCACCAGCCGGTCGCAGAACCGGCGCGCCGCGCGGTCCGACATCAGCCCCGACAGCGCCGCCGGCGCCAGCGCGTCGCGGTCCAGGAACAGCGCCACCGCCCCCTCCGCGCCGCGGGCGCGCAGCTTCGGGGCCGCGCGGTGCAGCGCCTCGGTCCGACGGGTCAGATCGGCGGCCAGCTGCACCGCCGCGCCGGCCGGTGCCGGGATCGCCCGGTGGCAGGCCAGGCGCAGGGCCTCTCCGCGGCAGTGCAGGTCGCGCGGCGCCAGGCCGGTCGCCAGGAGCGGCACCAGATGCTCCCAGCCCATCGCCCGGGCGAGCGCGGCATCGGCGAGGATCAGCGCCGCGGTCTCGGCGCGGGGAGCCTCGGCCAGCACCGCCTCCAGCACGCCCGCCGCCCGGGCGACCGGATTGCCCGCCGCACCGTTTCGGCCGGGCGCGAGCCAGCGCGCGATCCGCGCGGCATCGAGCATCGGGGCGACCCGGCCGAGCGCCGCGACCGAGATCGGCCGCGCCACCGCCCCCTGCCAAAGCAGGCAGATCTCCCCCGCCGGTCCGGGGCGGTCGCCGGGGCGCAGCAGATGCACCGCGTCGCGCAAAGCGCCCGCCCCCTCCGACCGGCCGGCCAGAGCCGCACAGGCCACCGCCGCCTCGAGCGCCAGGCGCGCCCGCCAGAGGGGCTGAGGCAGATCCGCTGAGGCCGCCGCCAGCTGCAGCCGCGTCAGCGCCGCGCCGGACAGAAAGGCCGCGTCTTCAGCGGTTTCGGCTCGGGTCGCGGCGCGCCGGTCCGAAACGCCGGACAGGCGCGCGCCGCCCTCCGGCGATCGGGCGCGGGCATCTTCCATTCCCAAAGCCTATTGCTGCGCGGCGCTTTCTTCAAGAAAATACAGCCGTAACCGCCGTGGCTTGCCGAATCCTTTCATGTCCGATAATCTTGCATTATCGGACATTTTAGAAGCGGGCTCAGGACATGTATCGACAGCCTCGCTTCCAGCCTGATGCAAACCCCGATCAGAAGCTGCGGAAGACTGCCAGCGGCAGGCCTTCGCGGGCCACCTCTTCGGCATGGGCCGCGATGACTGCCCGGTTCTCCTCGCGCCACAGACGATTACGCTCGACTTTCGCGGCCTCGGCAATCGCAGCTTCGGCCAGGCGCGACATGTCCAGCCCAAGCGCTTGGGCTGTCGCCACCGCCTCGGCATCGAGTGCCAGGCTCACCTTGACCCGGGCCATCGCCCCTCTCCGGAAAACCACGCATGAACACAGAGCATGACGCCCACAACCCGGACGATCAAGACGCGGCCGACGCGATCGCCCTGCCCTCTCAGGTCGCCGGGTCCGGCACGCTCGACCGGCTGGTCGAGACCGCCCGCGATTACGCGCGCCAGGCCGCCTCCGAAAACACACTGACGGCCTACCGGCGCGACTGGGCGCAGTTCGCGCGCTGGTGCCGGATGCGCGGGACCGATCCGCTGCCGCCCGCGCCGGAACTGATCGGGCTCTACATCGCCGACCTCGCCGCCCCCCGGGGGACCTCCCCTGCCCTTTCGGTCGCGACCATCGAGCGCCGCCTCTCGGGCCTTGCCTGGGGCTATGCGCAGCGCGGGATGACGCTCGACCGGAAGAACCGGCACATCGCCACGGTGCTCGCCGGCATCCGCCGCAAGCACGCCCGCCCGCCGGCGCAGAAGGAGGCGATCCTGTCCGAGGACATCCGCGCCATGCTCGCCACCCTGCCCCAGGATCTGCGCGGGCTGCGCGACCGCGCGCTCCTGCTGATCGGCTTCGCCGGCGGGCTCAGACGGTCCGAAATCGTCGGCCTCGATCACGGCAAGGACGACACGCCCGACAGTCTCGGCTGGGTCGAGATTCTCGAGGCCGGCGTGCTGATCCGCCTGCGCGGCAAGACCGGCTGGCGCGAGGTCGAGATCGCGCGGGGCTCGAGTGCGCAGACCTGCCCGGTGCAGGCGCTGGAGCGCTGGCTGCATTTCGCCCGGATCGATTTCGGCCCCCTCTTCGTCGCCACCACGCCCGACGGGCGGCGCGCGACCGACCGGCGGCTCAATGACCGCCACGTCGCGCGACTGATCAAGCGCACGGTGCTGGCCGCGGGCCTGCGCCCCGACCTGCCCGAGGCCGAGCGCCTACGTCTTTATTCCGGCCATTCCCTGCGCGCGGGATTCGCCAGCAGCGCCGAGGTGGACGAGCGCTACGTCCAGAAGCATCTCGGCCACGCCTCGGCCGAGATGACCCGCCGCTACCAGCGCCGCCGCGACCGCTTCCGCATCAACCTGACAAGGGCCGCCGGACTGTAGGGCCCCTCTCCCCCGGGCAATCGACGCCCCGTTCGCCGCCTTCTCGGTCGCACCCCCGTTTCGCGCGCGAAACGCCTGCCCCGCCTCCGCCTGTCCCGAAATATCCCAGGGGGTTCTGCGCATATTTGAGATCGATCCGGTGGACCAACTTCAGCGACGGAACGGGGCTGAGAACCCCCTCCGGCAAACGTTGATAGCCCCGCCGGATCTCAGCAGGGATTGACCGGATGGCTCCGCACCGCCGCGAGAACCTTTCAAAGTCTCAAACCGGCGTCATGCCGGCGGACAGCCATGCCGCGAACCCGGCCTCGTCGATCTTTCCCGAAGCCAGTTCCTCCATCATCCTGACGCCCTCGACCGGATCTGGGCGAAAGGCGTAGCCGTTCAGGCGCAGGAAGGTGACGGCGGTCACGAAGCCCGTGCGCTTGTTGCCGTCCACGAAAGCGTGCGCCCTGGCGAGACCGAAGGCATAGGCGGCGGCGATCTCGGCCAGTCCCGCCTCCCGGTAAGCGGCCAGGTTCATTGCGCGGGCACAGCCCATCTCCAGAAGCGCCCGGTCGCGCATCCCGGGCGCGCCGCCATGCCGCGAGATCTGCCGATCGTGGATGATGACGATCGCGGCCAGCGGGACCCAGACGGATGCCGTCACGCAAGTCCCTGGAGCAGATCGCGGTTCTCGTCCATAACCACCTCGGCCGCCGCGAGCGCCTCGGCCAGGGAGGGATCATGCGCCATGACCCTGAGGCTTCCGTCGTCGCCCCGCACGACAAAGAGGGTGTCGCCCTCCTTCGCATCGAGAATGGTCAACATTTCCGTCGTCAGCGTCATGACGGCGGAATTCCCGACCCTGCGGATCCTGGTCTCGATCATCACGCCCCTCCGTGGATATCCGTTTGTATATACTTCTGCCTCCATTGCGGCGCAAGACCATCGACCTCCGGTGTGACGGGGCGGGCCTTCCGG
>SLPP01000387.1 GCA_007131945.1 Paracoccaceae bacterium
GCACCGCCACCGGCGCCATGACCAGAAGCGAGGGCGCCTCGGGGCGCAGGAGCACCGGCCCCTCGGCCACCGCGTTCGACGTCCCGATCCGGCCGCCGGGATCGAGCCGCAGACCGGTCGTCGGCCAGACCAGCCCGGCGCTCTCGCAGGTGACCGGCCGCATCGGAAAGAGCGAAAGCCGCGTGCCCGGCGCCAGCGGCAGGCGCAACTCGGGCGGGGCGAGGAAGCACAGATCCGCCCCGGAATCGAGCACCACGCGCGCATCGGCGTTGCGCGTCAGCGTGCTCATCCCCGCCAGGGTGTGATCGAGCCGCGACCCGGTGAAGCCGAGCGCCAGCAGGAAGGGCGCGTCGACGACCGCCAGCGCCTTGTCGAAATCGGTGTCGTCCTGCCCCGGCAGGTGCACGAGCCGCCCGGCGCCGACCGCCGCCCGCGCCGCCGGGCTGATCGAATCGAAATCCCCAACCACGCGTTCGGGCATGGCGCCGGCGGCCAGCGCGTGGTCGGCGCCGCTGTCCACCGCGACGAGCGTCGGCGCCAGCGAGAGCGCACGAGCCAGCGCGGCGGGCGCCACCTCGCCCCCGCCCAGCAGGGTGATCCCCGTCTCAGACCGGAAACGCGTCGCCATGCCCGTCTCTTGTCAATTATGGCGCACCAAGGCAAGCTTGGCCACATTCAGGCCACCAAATCACCCTTGTGTCGTTCTTCAATCGCAGCGGTCCGGTCAGGCTGGAACGGAGGCAGGCGCGAGAATGACGACGGACGGGAAAACGGGCGACATGACGGTTCGCACGCCGACGCTCTCGGTGACATACGGCGCCTTCTCGCTGACGCTGGAAGGGTTCGAGGACCCTTTCGCGACGATGCGCGACGTGGCCGAGTATTTCCGCACCGTGCTGGCCGAGGATCGCGCCTTCGGCAACCGGGCGGCAGCCCCGCGGGCCGAGGCGCTGCGCCGCTTCGCCGAAGACCGGTTCGGCAGACCGGTCGATGCCCGCGCCGCCGGTGACAGGGTGCATCTGCGCGCCGGGGTGAAGGCTCCCGTGCGCCTGCGCGCGGTGCCCGATGCGGCGGCGCTCTTCGACGAGGAAGCGGCCGCAGCGCCCGCGCCGGCCGGCGATGCGGCATCCCGCGACGCCGTTTCCCGCGACGCGGCGCCGGATGCCGACCCGCCCGATCCGCTTTCCGCGGCGCTCGACGAGCCGCGCGCCGATGCCCTGCCGCCAAGCGACGCGGCCAGAAGCGACGCGGCCCAGAGTGACCCGGCCCAGAGTGACCCGGCCCAGAACGACGCGGCATCAGGCGAATCCCGCCCTCCCGAAGCCGGGCGCCGCGGCGCCATGCCCGCCGGCGCCGACGATGCAGCGGTGGACCGGCTGATCAGCAAGGCCGACAGCGCGCTCGCCGGCGCCGATGCGCAGCGGCGCCGGGCGACTTTCGCGCAACTCAAGGCCGCCGTCGCCGCGACCCGTGCCGAGGCCGATGCCGGCACCGCGCGCCGACCTCCGGGCCAGAAGGCGGCCGAGATCGCGCGCTACCGCGACGACCTCGCGCAGAGCGTCGGCAGGACCGCCGAACCGCCCGCGCCGCGGCGCGGCGCCCGGACGGAGCCCGGAACCGGTGCGCCGGCGCCCGCGACGCCACCCGTCGCCAGCCCCGGCGCGCCGCTGATCCTGGCGGCGGAACAGCGCGTGACCGGATCCGGCGGCGCGGTGAGCCCGCGCCGCGTCGTCCCCGAAACCCTGACGATCGAGGCGCTGTTCGACGAGGACCCGGACGATGCCGCTCCGGCGACGGACAGGTCGGCCTTCGCCCGTTTCCTCGCCGAGGTCGAGCCGGCGGACCTGACGCAGCATCTCGATGCCGCGGCGGCCTGGCTGAGCCATGGCGAGGGGCTCGAGGATTTCCCCCGCCTGCAGCTGATGCGGCTCGTCGCCGGCAGCGAGGGCGCGCAGGACCGCGAGGCGGTGATGCGCAGCATCGGGATCCTCCTGCGCGAGGGAAGGCTGCGCCGGTCGCGGCGCGGGCAGTTCGAATCCGGCACCCGCTCGGTCTATGCCGCGGCCGCGCAACGCTTCGCGAAGATGGGCTGACAGGCATCGGCCGAATCTCAGAGAGAGATCGAGCCCTGGCCTGCAAGGATCTGGTTTATCTATGTTTCCCGATCAAGTCAGTGTCGGCTGTCGGGCGGCGGCGCGGCGGGATCGGGTTGGCCGACACCGCGAAACACTGCCTTGAGCGGCAGCGCCCAGATGATGCCGAGGATCACGTATATCGCCAGTTCCACCCAGAAGGAGGGACGGTCGAAAAGCGCCAGCACGTTGACCACCACGACGATGTAGAGCGGCAGCGCGACCACGAGGATCAGGAGCGACAGGCGTCGGCGGGCTTTCCAGGACAGGGTCATCAGTCTGCGAACGGGTCCGTGACGAGGATGGTGTCGTCCCTTTCGGGAGAGGTGGAGAGTAGCGCGACGGGGCACTGGATCAACTCCTCGATCCGGCGGACGTATTTCACCGCGTTGCCCGGAAGGTCGGCCCAGGAGCGCGCGCCCTCGGTCGATTCCGACCAGCCGGGCCATTCCTCGTAGATCGGGCGGACGCGGGCCTGCTGCTCGGAGGCGGTGGGCAGGTGGTCGAGCCGCACGCCGTCGAGCTCGTAGCCGGTACAGATGCGCAGGGTCTCGAAGCCGTCGAGCACGTCGAGCTTGGTCAGCGCGATGCCGGTGACACCCGAGGTGGCGCAGGTCTGCCGAACCAGCACCGCGTCGAACCAGCCGCAGCGGCGCTTGCGCCCCGTCACGGTGCCGAATTCGTGCCCGCGTTCGCCCAGCCGCTGGCCGGTGGCGTCGTGCAGTTCGGTCGGAAACGGCCCCTCGCCCACCCGTGTCGCATAGGCCTTGACGATACCGAGGACGAAATCGATCGCCGTCGGGCCCAGCCCGGTGCCGGCCGCGGCCATGCCGGCGAGCGTGTTCGAGGAGGTGACATAGGGGTAGGTGCCGAAGTCGACATCGAGAAGCGCGCCCTGTGCGCCCTCGAAGAGGATGCGCTTGCCGGTCCGGCGGGCCTCCAGCATGACCTTCCAGACCGGCGCGGCATAGGGCAGGAGCTGCGGCGCTATCTCCAGAAGGCCGGTCTTCAGCGCCGCGGCATCGACCGGATCGAGCCCGAGTCCGGCGCGCAGCGCGTTGTGATGCGTCAGCAGCCGGCCGATGCGCAGCTCCAGCGTCGCCGGATCGGCGAGGTCCGCCACCCGGATCACCCGGCGGCCGACCTTGTCCTCGTAGGCCGGGCCGATGCCGCGGCCGGTGGTGCCGATCCTGGCCACGCCCGCCTGCCCCTCGCGCGCGCGGTCGAGTTCGCCATGCACGGGCAGGATCAGCGGCGTGTTCTCGGCGATCATCAGCGTTTCGGGGGTAACCGAGACACCCTGGCCGCGCAGTGTCGCGATCTCGGCCAGAAGCGCCCAGGGGTCGAGGACGACGCCGTTGCCGATCACCGAGAGCTTGCCGCCGCGGACGATCCCCGAGGGCAGGAGGCTGAGCTTGAAGACCTTGCCGTCGATGACCAGCGTGTGGCCGGCATTGTGCCCGCCCTGGAAGCGCGCGATCACGTCGGCGCGCTCGCTCAGCCAGTCGACGATCTTGCCCTTGCCCTCGTCGCCCCACTGGGCGCCCACAACCACGACATTGGCCATGCGCTCGTTCCCCCGCCTCGTGTCAAGCCCCGCGCGGTATAGCCGGGCCGCAAGCGGCGCGAAACCGGAAAATCCGCCTTCCGGGACGCGGCGGCCAAGGGGTTGCACCGCGCACGGGCGGAGCATAGATAGGGCCGGAGTCGCGAGACAGGTCCCTCATGCAGAACGTCATCCTCATCGTCCACCTGCTTCTGGCGCTGTCGCTGATCGGCGTGGTGCTGCTGCAGCCTTCCCAGGGCGGCGGGCTGGGCATTGGCGCCTCGGCCGGGCCGCAGGGCGGGCGGCCACCGCTGACCGGGCTGGCGAAGATGACCTGGGGTTTCGCCATCGCCTTCATCGCCACCTCGATCACGCTCACCGTGATCGCCGCGCAGCAATCGGCCGATACCTCGGTGCTGGACCGCATCGGCGTGCAGCGCGACGCGCCCGCGCCGAGGACGCCGGAGCTGCCCGACGTGCAACTGCCGCCGGTTACGGGCGACGCACCGCTACTGCCCCCGCGTCAGGACTGAGCCCAAAGAATTGGGGGCATGCCAGCCGCCGGAACATGATCTAGCGTCCGTATTGCGGAAGGCGCGCGATTGGGCTATTGCTCGACTCCCGTGAACCGCACACAATTTAAAGGCGAGCAGCACGGGGGTTCAGCATGGCGCGGTATGTCTTCATCACCGGGGGCGTGGTCTCGAGCCTCGGCAAGGGGCTGGCCTCGGCGGCGCTGGGGGCGCTTCTGCAGGCACGGGGCTTTACCGTTCGGCTGCGCAAGCTCGACCCCTATCTGAACATCGATCCGGGCACGATGTCGCCCTTCGAGCATGGTGAGGTCTTCGTCACCGACGACGGCGCCGAGACCGACCTCGACCTCGGCCATTACGAGCGCTTCACCGGGGTGCCGGCGCGCAAGACCGATTCCATCAGCTCCGGCCGCATCTACATGAACGTGCTAGAGAAGGAGCGCCGCGGCGACTACCTCGGCAAGACGATCCAGGTCATCCCCCACGTCACCAACGAGATCAAGGACTTCCTGTCGATCGGCGATGACGAGGTCGATTTCATGCTGTGCGAGATCGGCGGCACGGTCGGCGACATCGAGGGGCTACCCTTCTTCGAGGCGATCCGCCAGTTCGCCCACGAGCGCCCGCGCGGGCAGTGCATCTTCATGCATCTGACGCTCTTGCCCTACCTCGCTGCCTCGGGCGAGCTGAAGACCAAGCCGACGCAGCATTCGGTGAAGGAGCTGCGCTCGATTGGCATCGCGCCCGATGTGCTGGTCTGCCGATCCGAACAGCCGATCCCCGAAAAGGAGCGCGCCAAGATCGCCCTTTTCTGCAACGTCCGCCCCGAGGCCGTGATCCCCGCCTACGACCTGAAGTCGATCTACGGGGCGCCGCTCGCCTATCACGCGGTCGGGCTCGACCAGGCGGTGCTGGATGCCTTCATGATCTCGCCCGCGCCGCGCCCCGACCTGCGGCGCTGGGAGGACGTGATGGACCGCCTGACCCATGCCGAGGGCGAGGTGCGGGTGGCGATCGTCGGCAAGTACACGCAGCTCGAGGATGCCTACAAGTCGATCGCCGAGGCGCTGACGCATGGCGGCATGGCGAACCGGGTTCGGGTGCGCGCAGAGTGGATCGATTCCGAGATCTTCGAACGCGAGGACCCCTCGCCGCATCTGGAGGGGTTCCACGCGATCCTGGTTCCGGGCGGCTTCGGCGAACGCGGTACCGAGGGGAAGATCCGCGCCGCGACCTGGGCGCGCGAGAAGAAGATCCCCTATCTGGGCATCTGCCTCGGCATGCAGATGGCGGTGATCGAGGCGGCGCGCAACCTTGCCGGGATGACGGATGCGGGCTCGGAGGAATTCGACCACGAAGCGGGTGCCAAACGCTTCACGCCGGTCGTCTATCACCTCAAGGAATGGGTGCAGGGCAGCCACCGGGTGGAACGCAAGCCGGGCGACGACAAGGGCGGGACGATGCGGCTGGGCGCATACGACGCGCATCTCGCCGACGCTTCGCTGGTGGCGCGCGCCTACGGCACGAACCGCATCGAGGAGCGCCACCGCCACCGCTACGAGGTCGATATCGCCTATCGCGACAGGCTCGAGGAATGCGGACTCAGGTTCTCGGGCATGTCGCCCGATGGCCGCCTGCCGGAGATCGTCGAGCACGAGAACCATCCCTGGTTCATCGGCGTCCAGTTCCACCCCGAGCTGAAGTCGAAACCCTTCGCCCCGCATCCGCTCTTTGCCGACTTCATCCGCGCCGCGGTCGAGACGAGCAGGCTGGTCTGACGCCGCGCGCAGGGCGCGCGGCGGTTCAGTAGATGTAGCGGATCTGCTCGCTCCAGAAGCGTTCGAGCCGGCGCAGCGCGGTGTTGATCTCTGCCATCGACTCCGGGCTGAAGACCTCCTTCGCCTCCAGCGCCTCCGCATGGCGGACGAAAAGACTGGCGACGACGTCGCGCACCTCGCGGCCCTGGGCGGTCAGCCGCACGCGCACCGACCGGCGGTCGATCTCGCAACGCTGATGGTGCATGTAACCCGACTCGACGAGCTTCTTGAGATTGTAGGAGACGTTCGACCCCTGGTAGTAGCCGCGGGTCTTGAGCTCGCCCGCGGTGACCTCGTTCTCGCCGATGTTGAACAGCAGAAGCGCCTGGACCGCGTTGATGTCGAGGATGCCGAGGCGCTCGAACTCGTCCTTGATCACGTCGAGGAGCAGCCGGTGCATCCGCTCGACCAGCGCCAGGCTGTCAAGGTAGCGCGGCAGCATCGCCGGCATGTCGGCGGTCGGCTCGTCGCGCATCGGCTCGCCCTGCAACTGACCGCCGAAGGGCGGCTTGACCTGCGAATGGAAACTCATTCCTCTCCTCCGACCGGTAAGACTGTCGGGCAGAGTCGTCGGCAAAGGTAGAAATCGGGTTAAATACCGGGCAGTTCGGTAACAACCGACAAGCGTTACCGAAACCTTTCCGCAGCGCCCCCCACGATGCGCGCCGGTCAGACGCCCGGCGCGCGCAGCCGTTCGGCGGCATGCGCCGCGATCCGGTCGAGCAGGGCGGCGTAGCGCGCCGGTCCAGGGGGCGCTACGCCGGTACTCTCTGGCGCGATCCGGGCGGTGATCCACTGATAGAGGTCGTGGTCGTTCTCGGCGAGGAGCTGATCGAAGAGATCCAGTTCGGCCGCCGGCAGATCCGCGAGCCGGCTGTCGGCGAAGGGTCCGAGGATCAGGTCCATCTCGCGCGTGCCGCGGCGCCAGGCCCGCAGGCGCCGGCGGCGGAGAAGGGTGGCGGCATCCGCCGCCGACTCAGCCATCGGCGGGCTCGATCTGCTGGCGCAGCTTCTTCTCCAGCTGGCCCATCCGCTCGCTCATCTTCAGAAGCTCGCCGCGCAGCACCCGCAGGTCGGAGAGCGCCTGAACCAGGGCGGCATCACCCGCCTCTTCGGCGCTGACCGGCGGTTCGATCCCCTCGCCCTCGCCGGTGAGCAGCCAGCGCAGCGACACGCCGAGCATCGCGGCAAGCATCTGCAGCCGGTTGGCGCGCGGCTCGGAGAGGTCGCTCTCCCAGGCGCGCAGGGTCTTCTGTCGGACGCCCAGACGCGTCGCCAGCGCCGACTGGCTGAGCCCCGCCGCCTCGCGCGCGGCGGCGAGCCGGTCACCGAGGGTCGCCTGTTTGTCGGAATACCAGTCGTCGGTTCCGGTCATCGGATGTCCCTTCGTCTTTGCGCTTGATGGTGTTCGGGCGCCACCATAAGAGACGGAGCCGCAAACATCAAACCGGAGCCTTCGATGCAGCTGCTTTCCGACACGCTCGGCCGGGTGAAGCCCTCGGCCACGATCGCGGTGACGAACAAGGCGCGCGAGTTGCAGGCGGCGGGGCGCGACGTGATCGGGCTGGGCGCGGGCGAGCCCGATTTCGACACGCCGGCGACCATCAGGGAAGCGGCCAAGCGGGCGATCGACGAGGGGCGGACGAAATACACCGCCGTCGACGGGATCCCCGAACTGAAGGCCGCGATCGCGGCGAAATTCCTGCGCGAGAACGGGCTGAACTACGCGCCCGGCCAGATCACCGTCGGCACCGGCGGCAAGCAGGTGCTCTACAACGCGCTGATGGCGACGCTGAATGCGGGCGACGAGGTCGTCATCCCGGCGCCCTACTGGGTGAGCTATCCCGACATGGTGCTGCTGGCGGGCGGCACGCCGGTGGTCGTGCCGGCGGGGATCGAGACCGCCTTCAAGCTGACGCCCGAGGCGCTGGAGGCCGCGATCACGCCGCGCACGAAGTGGTTCATCTTCAACTCGCCCTCGAATCCGACGGGCGCCGGCTACACGCGCGCCGAGCTGAAGGCGCTGACCGAGGTGCTGATGCGCCACCCCCATGTCTGGGTGATGTCGGACGACATGTACGAGCACCTGGTCTTCGACGGGTTCGAGTTCTGCACGCCGGCGCAGGTCGAGCCCGGACTCTACGAGCGGACGCTGACCTGCAACGGGGTGTCGAAGGCCTATGCGATGACCGGCTGGCGGATCGGCTATGCCGGCGGGCCGGTCGAACTGATCAGGGCGATGGGGACGATCCAGTCGCAATCGACCTCGAATCCCTGCTCGATCTCGCAATACGCGGCGCTCGAGGCCCTGAGCGGGCCACAGGATTTTCTGCCGGAGTTCCGCGCCGCCTTCCAGCGCCGGCGCGACCTGGTGGTGGGGATGCTGAACGCGGCCGAGGGGGTGACCTGCCCGGTACCGGAAGGGGCGTTCTATGTCTACCCGGACATCTCGGGCTGCATCGGAAAGACCTCGAAGGGAGGCGCGCGGATCACCGACGACGAGGCCTTTGCCACGGCGCTACTCGAGGAGGAGGGCGTCGCCGTGGTCTTCGGCGCGGCGTTCGGACTGAGCCCGAATTTCCGGGTCAGCTACGCCACCTCGGACGCGGTACTGCGCGAAGCCTGCGCCCGGATCCAGCGCTTCTGTGCCGGGCTTGCCTGACGCCAGCTTGCGTGGGGGAACAGCGGCGCGGGGGGCGTGCAAATTTGCACGCTCCTGCAAGCCACTGTTATCGTGACATAAAAAGATCCGGTTAACCGTAACGAAAGGTTTGGCCGGGCGGCGCCGGGGCGCGCGCCCGCAGCCGCCGGTGACCCGCCACCGGGCACAACCGCCCGCCACCCTGCCCGGCCCTGTCGCCCGGATCAGCGCCGGCAGCGGAGGTTCGGCTGCTGCATCCAGGCGGGATGCGCGGTGCCCTGCGGCACGCCCTCCAGCACGGCGAGCGGCCGGCGTGCCTCGGCCTTCAGCCCCGGGCGCGTGGGGGCGGCGTCGCGGCGGATCGCCTCGACCATCAACACGCCGCCCAGCCGCTCGGGCGCCCAGCGCCGACCGAGGCTCTCCAGCGTGCGTGCCGAGCGGATCCAGAAACCGCGCTCGGAGGGCGGGAAGAAAAGCGCCGAGGCATGGCCCGAGGGCACGAAGGCGCAGTCGATCAGCAGCCGCTCGATCTGCCCGCGCGAATAGGGGCGGCCGAAGCCGAAGGGCGTGGCGTCGCGCCGGGCCCAGAAGCCGGTGCGACTGGGCACGATGATCAGCGCCCGCCCCTGCGGCGCGAGCACGCGATGCGCCTCGTCGAGAAGCGCGGCGGGGTGGTCCGAGGTCTCGAGTCCGTGCAGCATGACCAGCCGGTCGACGCTGTCATTGGCCAGCGGCCAGCGCGCCTCGTCGGTCAGGAGCGAATGATTCGGCCCGTCCGCGGGCCAGTGCATCACCCCCTGCGGCCCCGGCATCAGCCCGATCACGCGCGCCGCGTCGGCGAGGAAGGGCCGCAACAGCGGCACCGCGAAGCCATAGCCCGCGACGGTCATCCCCCGCGTCTCGCCCCACAGCGCAACCACCTGATCGCGCACGCCCTTCTGCACCGCCCGACCCAGCGAGGTGCGGTAGTAGAAGTCACGCAAAACGTGAACGTCCAGATGCATTGCGCTCCGTTCCGGCATGAACCAGACTGACCCTGCCTCATCCGGGCGCGTTTGAGAAGCCCCGCGCCCGTTCGCCGACAAACCGGCCCAGCCCAGGGAGGGACATCATGTCCGAACCGATCCGAATCATCCGCTGCCTGACGGACAATTACGCGTTTCTCGTGCCGGACGCGGCGACGGGCGACGCGACGCTGATCGACGCGCCCGAGGCCGCGCCGATCCTTGCCGAACTCGAACGGACCGGCCGGCGGCTGGCGCGGGTTCTGATCACGCATCACCATTCCGACCATGTCGACGGCCTGGCCGATATCCTCGCCGCGCATCCCGCCCCGGTCTTCGGCAATGCCGCCGATCGCGCGCGGCTGCCGGCGCTCGATCACGCCTTCGCGCCGGGCGAGGCGCTTCTCGACGGGGCCTGCATCGTCTTCGATGCGCCGGGCCACACGCTGGGCCATGTCGCCTTCCACTTCCCCGCCCTGAAGGCGCTGTTCACCGCCGACAGCCTGATGACGCATGGCTGCGGCCGGCTCTTCGAGGGGACGCCGGCCGACATGTTCGCCACGATCGGCCGTTTCGCCGAACTGCCCGACGCGACGCGCGTCTACAGCGGCCACGACTACGCCGCGGCGAACCTCGCTTTCGCGGCGAACTTCGCCCCCGAGGCCGATGCACTGGCCGCGCGGCAGGCCGAACTGCCGCGGCTCGCCGCCGGGGGCCTGCCGACGACCGGCACGACGCTGGGATCGGAAAAGGCGCTCAACCCGTATCTGCGCACGCATCTGCCCGAGGTCGCCGCGGCAGCGGGCCTGCCCGGCGGCGCGCCGCTCGAGGTCTTCGCCGAGATCCGCAGGCGGAAGGACGCCGCCTGATGCCCGCTTCGCGCGCATTCACCTTCTCGTGCGCCCGCGTGACGGGTTTTTTTCACCCCCGTTGTGGTTTTCACTTGAAGCGGCGCTCGGAAAACCAAACTTTAACCTTGGGCGCCCACGCTGATCTGCAAAGGCCCGGGGTGCCGCGCTGACATCCGGGTCGCTCGACGGCCCCGCAGCACCGAAATAAAGGAGCAGACCCGTGCCTTCGTTTTCATCGACCCTGGAACAGGCGATCCACGGCGCACTGGCGCTGGCGAACAGCCGCCGGCACGAGCTTGCGACGCTGGAGCATCTGTTGCTCGCACTCATCGACGAGCCCGATGCGGCCCGCGTCATGCAGGCCTGCAACGTCGATCTGGACGAGTTGCGCAAGACGCTTCAGGACTTCATCGAGGATGACCTCTCGACGTTGGTCACCGATGTCGAGGGCTCCGAGGCGGTACCGACCGCGGCCTTCCAGCGGGTGATCCAGCGCGCCGCGATCCATGTGCAGAGTTCCGGGCGCAACGAGGTGACCGGGGCCAACGTGCTGGTCGCGATCTTCGCCGAGCGGGAATCGAACGCTGCTTATTTCCTGCAGGAGCAGGACATGACCCGCTACGACGCGGTGAATTTCATCGCCCATGGCGTGGCGAAGAACCCGAGCTTCTCGGAAAGCCGCCCGGTCAGCGGCGCCGAGGAGCCGCAGGCGGAACAGGCGAACCCGCAGAAGGGCGAGGCGAAGGATTCGGCGCTGGCGAAGTATTGCGTCGATCTGAACGCCAAGGCGGTGAAGGGCGATGTCGATCCGCTGATCGGCCGCGCGCACGAGGTCGAGCGCTGCATCCAGGTGCTGTGCCGCCGGCGGAAGAACAACCCGCTGCTGGTCGGGGACCCCGGCGTCGGCAAGACCGCCATCGCCGAAGGCCTGGCGAAGAAGATCGTCGACGGCGAGACGCCCGAGATCCTGTCGAAATCCACGATCTACTCGCTCGACATGGGCGCGCTTCTCGCCGGCACGCGCTACCGCGGCGATTTCGAGGAGCGGCTGAAATCGGTGATGAAGGAGCTCGAGGAGCATCCCGACGCGGTGCTCTTCATCGACGAGATCCACACCGTGATCGGCGCCGGCGCCACCTCGGGCGGGGCGATGGACGCCTCGAACCTGCTCAAGCCGGCGCTGCAGGGCGGCAAGCTGCGCTGCATGGGCTCGACGACCTACAAGGAGTTCCGCCAGCATTTCGAGAAGGACCGTGCGCTGAGCCGGCGCTTCCAGAAGATCGACGTCAACGAACCGACGGTCGAGGATTCGATCAAGATCCTGATGGGCCTGAAGCCCTATTTCGAGAAGCACCACGAGCTGCGCTACACCAACGACGCGATCAAGACCGCGGTGGAGCTTTCGGCGCGCTACATCAACGACCGCAAGCTGCCCGACAAGGCGATCGACGTGATCGACGAGGCCGGTGCGGCGCAGCACCTGCTGCCGCTCGCCAAGCGGCGCAAGACGATCTCGCCGAAGGAGATCGAGGCGGTGGTGGCGAAGATCGCGCGGATCCCGCCGAAGAACGTCTCGAAGGACGATGCCGAGGTGCTGCGCGACCTCGAATCGACGCTCAAGCGCGTGGTCTTCGGCCAGGACAAGGCGATCGAGGCACTTTCCTCGGCGATCAAGCTGGCGCGGGCGGGCCTGCGCGAGCCGGAAAAGCCGATCGGCAACTACCTCTTCGCCGGGCCGACCGGGGTCGGCAAGACCGAGGTCGCAAAGCAGCTCGCGGCGTCGCTGGGGGTGGAGTTGCTGCGCTTCGACATGTCGGAATACATGGAGAAGCACGCGGTCTCGCGGCTGATCGGCGCGCCGCCGGGCTATGTCGGCTTCGACCAGGGCGGGCTTCTGACCGACGGCGTCGACCAGCACCCGCACTGCGTGCTGCTTCTCGACGAGATCGAGAAGGCGCATCCGGATGTCTACAACATCCTGCTGCAGGTCATGGACCACGGCAAGCTCACCGACCACAATGGCCGGCAGGTGGATTTCCGCAACGTGATCCTGATCATGACCTCGAACGCGGGCGCCACCGAGCTTGCCAAGTCCGCCATCGGCTTCGGCCGGGAGCGGCGCGAGGGCGAGGACACGGCGGCGATAGAGCGCACCTTCACGCCCGAGTTCCGCAACCGGCTCGACGCGATCATCAGCTTCGCCCCGCTGGCGAAGGAGACGATCATGCGCGTGGTCGAGAAGTTCGTCCTGCAGCTCGAGGCGCAGCTGATGGACCGCAACGTGACCTTCGAGCTCTCGGAGGAGGCCGCGGCCTGGCTGGGCGAGAAGGGCTACGACGACAAGATGGGTGCGCGGCCGCTGGCCCGCGTGATCCAGGAAAACGTGAAGAAGCCGCTCGCCGAGGAGCTGCTCTTCGGCCGGCTGGTCAAGGGTGGCATCGTCCGCGTCGTCGTCCGCGACGACAAGATCGAGCTGCAGATCGAGGAATCGGACAAGCCGCGGATCAGCGGCAGCAAGCCGCCGCTGCTGACCGCCGACTGAGCCCTCGTCACGAAAAGCACCGCCGCCGCGCATCGCGCGGCGGCGTTTTCCGTTGCCGGCTCAGCGCTCGGTCAGCTTCAGCTCGATCCGCCGGTTCTGGGCGCGCGCGAAGGCGGTGGGCGCGGGATCGACCGGCCGGTACTCGCCGAAACCGGTCGCGGCCAGCCGCTCGGGCGGGAAGCCCAGCTCCTCGATCATGTAGAGCACGACCGACAGCGCCCGCGCCTGGCTGAGTTCCCAGTTGTTGGACCAGCGCCCCCCCGGCGAAACCGGCACATCGTCGGTATGGCCGTCGACGCGCAGGATCCAGTCGATCTGCTCGGGGATCACCCGCGCGACCTCGGCGAGGATGCTGGCGACATTGGCGATCTGCGACCGCCCCTCGGCGGCGAGCTCCGCCGAGCCGACCTCGAAGAGCACCTCGGACGAGAAGACGAAACGGTCGCCGACGATCCGCACCCCCGGACGCTGGCCGAGGATCTCGCGCATCTGGCCGAAGAATTCCGACCGATAGCGCTCCAGTTGCCGCGCCTCTTCTTCCAGCCGCAACCGCTCGGCCTCCTCGAGTTCGGCGCGCCGGCGCTGTTCCTCGGCGAGTTGCGACTGCTCGAAGGCGACGCGGGCGAGCGCGGCGTTGAGCTCGTTGCCCAGGCTCTCGATCTGCACCTGCGCCTCGGCCTCGCGGCTGCGCGATTCGCCGAGCAGGTCCTGCAGGTTGCCGACCTGCGACCGCAGCGCCGCCACCTGCTCGTTCAAGAGCGCCAGCCGGCGCTGCTCGGCTTCGGACATCGCCTCGGCCTCGGCGAGCTGCTCGCGCGCGACGGCGAGGAGCGCGGCGCGGGATTCGGCCTCGGTCAGCCGTTCCTCGGCCAGCGCCTCGGCCTCGGCGCGGGCGCGGTTGGCGGCCGCGAGCAGGGTCAGCGTCTCCTCGGCCCGCGCCCGTTCGGCCTCGAGCGCGAGCGTCATCGCGGTCAGTTCGTCATCGGCCTCCGCCAGGCGCCGGCGCAGCGCCTCGGCGGCGGCGATCTCGGCCAGCCGCGCGGCCTCCTCCTCGCTCAGCGCCGCCTCGGCATCAGCCAGACGCTCGCGCAACGCTTCGGCGGCCGCAAGTTCGGCCAGCCGCGCGCGCTCGGCCTCGGACAGCTCCTCGTCCAGCGCGGCGGCGCGGCAGGCGGCGGCGGCGCGCTCGGCCTCGGTCTCGGCCAGCGCCGCCCCCAGCGCCTCGGTCTCGGCCGCCAGCGCCGCC
>SLPP01000077.1 GCA_007131945.1 Paracoccaceae bacterium
CGATTTCGCGAAATCGTGCAGCACATAGGCCGAGACCATGTCCCTGTGGCCCGGATGGCCGATCCCCAGCCGCACGCGCTGAAATTCCGCCCCGGCATGCGCGATGATCGAGCGCAGCCCGTTATGCCCGGCATGCCCGCCGCCCTGCTTCAGCCGGCATTTCCCCGGCGCGAGGTCGAGCTCGTCATGGAAGACGGTTAGATCGCCGAGATCGAGCTTGTGAAAGCGCAGCGCCGCGCCGACCGACTGGCCCGAGAGGTTCATGAAGGTCTGCGGCTTGAGCAGAAGCACCTTCTCGCCCGCCAGCAAGCCCTCGGCGATCTCGCCCTGGAACTTCGCCCGCCACGGGCCGAAGCCGTGATCGGCGGCGATCCGCTCGACGGCCATGAAGCCGATATTGTGCCGGTTGCCCGCGTATTTCGCGCCCGGATTGCCCAGGCCCACCCAGAGTTTCATCACCGCCCCCGATCGCTGTCCCTTCCCTGCCGTCCTGCCCCCCGGAATGCAAGAACCCCGCCGTTACGGGCGGGGTTCGCGCTTGGCTCCGGTCGGGAAGGGATCAGAGTTCCTCTTCCTCCTCCTCTTCCTCTTCCTCGGCGGTCAGGCCCTTCGGCGCGGCGATGTTGGCGATGACGAAGTTGCGCGCGATCGTCGGCTTCGCGCCCTCGGGCAGGGTGACGTCGCCGATATGGATCACGTCGCCGATCTGCCGGCCGGCGAGGTCGACGACGATCTTCTCGGGGATCTCGCCCGCCACCACGTTCAGCTCCACCTCGGGCCGCGTCACGGTCAGGTTGCCGCCCTTCTTCAGCCCCGGCGCCTGGCCGTGGTTGATGAACTCGACATTGATGTAGAGGTTGATGCGGCTCGTCCGGCGCAGGCGCATCAGGTCGAGATGCGTCGGCAGGTCCTTGACCACGTCGCGCTGCACGCCGCGGCAGATGACGCGCACGTCGTCCTGCCCCGCGATCTTCAGGTTCCACAGCTTCGAGAGGAACCGCCCCTCCTTCAGCTTCTTCAGGAGGTAGTTGTAGTCCATGTTGATGGCGAGCGGTTCGGCTCCGCCACCATAGACCACGCCGGGTACCTTGCCTTCGCGGCGGGATTGACGGGCGGCCCCCTTGCCTGTCCCCGTCCGTACCTCGGCGATCAGATCAGGGATCTCACCAGCCATGTCGGATACTCCAGTTTGACATTGCGGCGCGCCCCTCCAAGGGTGGATGCGCGCATCGCGTGCCCATAGACGCTTTCGCCGCGCTTGAAAAGGGCCCGCCGGCGCGCAGGGGCGGAATCCGCGCCCATTGGCAGCCCCGCGGGCGGGGGCTATCCTCGGCCGATGGACCGCCTCTTCACCGCCGAACTCAACGAGCGGCTCTTCACGCATTTCGCCGCCGGCGCCTGGCGCGCGCCGCTCGCCGACCGGCACCTGCCGATCCGGCGCGCCTCGGGCGCCCGGCTGGGCCAGATCGTCTGCGCCGGCGAGGCCGATATCGCGCGGGCCCGCGCCGGGGTCCTGGCCAGCCGTCGCGCGGGCGTGGCGCCGGCCGATCCGGCCGCGCTCTGGCGGGCGCTGCGGGCCGAGGCGGCGCTTCTCGAATCGCTGCGCGCGGGCGAAGGGTTCGAGGATGCGCTGCGGGCGCGGGACTCCGTCGCGCTGCCCGAACCGGTCGGATTGCCCGATGCGGGGCCGCTGGTGCTGCTGACGGCGGCCTCGGCGCCGGTCGACCGGCTCGCCGGGCTGCTGATCGCGGCGATGCCGACCGGGCTGATCTGGAAGCCCGCCCCCGGGGCCGCGGCCTCGGCGCATCTGGTGATGCGCGTGCTCGGGCCGCTCGCCGGCGGCCGGCTGGCGCTCCTGCAGGGCGATCACGCGACGGGCGCGCTGCTCGCCCGGCGGGGCGGGCTCGTCTGGGCCGGGCAGGGACCCGCGCCCGGGGACCTGCCCCGCCCGCTCCTCAGCCTCGCGGCCAGAGCTCCGGTCCGCCCATGATCCGCGGATCGGGCGCGCCCACCACCCCGGCATCCTTGCGGTCGTAGTCGAAGGCCGTCAGCAGCCGCTGGATCGCGGCGATCCGGGCGCGGTACTTGTCGCCGCCGCGGATCACCGTCCAGGGGGCGAAGTCGAAATGGCTGCGCGCGAAGAGCCCCGCGATCGCCTGCGTGTAGGCCTCCCACCTGCCCAGCCCCTCGACATCGATCGCCGAGAGCTTCCACTGCTTGAGCGGATGACGCTCGCGCGCCAGCATCCGGCGCAGCTGCTCGACATAGCGCTGGAAATACCACTGGCTGCGCTCACGCTCGTCGGGCTTGCCCAGTGCCATGATGCGCGCGTCGCGCGGGTTGAGGTTCTCGGTCACCCGGCGGATCGCGCCCGACTTGCCGGCCGTGTCGCGGCCCCCAAAGACCACCACGAGCCGGCTGCCGGTCGCCGCGATCCAGACCTTGAGCTTCACCAGCTCGACCTGCAGCGCGCGCATCCGCTCCTCGTACTCGGCCCGCTTCATCCAGCGGTCATAGGCAAAGCCGGGTGGGATGATGTCGCGCTTGCGCCCCGCCTCGATCGCGGCGCGGATCTCCTCGGGCGCTCCCTCGACGAGGTATCGGCTGATCGCGCCGTCGAAGGGCAGGGGGAAGGCGTCGGTCATGGCGCACCCATGGCGCACCTCGCGTCGGGCGCAAGGCCAGGCGCTGCGCATGCCCTTGCCAAGCCGCGCGATGCGCGGCAAGTCTGACCCCATGGCGACCCCGATCTCGACGATCCGCAACCTCGGCCCGGCGATGGAGGCGGCCTTCGCCCGCGCCGGGATCGACAGCGCCGAGGCGCTGCGCGCGCTCGGCGCGGACGCCGCCTACGGGCGGCTGCTGGAAACCGGGCACCGGCCGCATTTCATCGCCTATTACGTCCTCGTCATGGGCCTGCAGGGCCGGCCCTGGAACGACTGCCGGGGGGAGGAGAAGGCGGAACTGCGCGCCCGCTTCGATGCGCTGAAATCCGCGCATGTCCCAAAGGGGGGGCTTGCCGGGCTGGAATCCATGCTGGATGAGATTGGGGTGGTGCCGCGAAAGCCCGGATAAGGGTGGCGGCTCATCCCGAGGGACATCCGATGCGCCTGACGACCCTGGCCCTGCCGCTTGCGATCCTCGCGCTCGTCGCCTGCGCCGCGCCGCCCGAGACGCCGACCCGCGCCGCGACCGACTTCGGCCGCTACGCGCCTCCCGGCGCCAGTCCCGAACTCGTCGCCCGGATCGACCGCGCGGCGGACGAGCACGGCGTGCCGCGGGCCCTGATGCACCGCGTCGTGCAGCGCGAAAGCAGCTACCGGCCCGAGGCGCGCAACGGCCCCTACTGGGGGCTGATGCAGATCCTGCCGCAGACCGCGCGGACGATGGGCTTCCGCGGCGAGCCGGCGGAACTCCTCGATGCCGAGGTCAACCTGCGCTATGCCGGGCGCTACCTGCGCGGGGCCTGGATGGTCGCCGACGGCGATATCGACCGCGCCGTGCAATGGTACGCGCGCGGCTACTACTTCGAGGCCCGCGACCGCTGCCTGCTGGTCGCCACGGGCCTTGCCGAGCGCGAGGTCGATCGCCGCTGCGGCTGAGCGCATCCGCTTTCAGGGAGGTGGAGGAAACGGAAAGGGGCCGGGTGAGACCGGCCCCTTTCACATTGGCCCCCCGCCGCCCTCCCGCCGGCAGCAGCCGCCTGCGGGAGGGATGCGCGAAAGTTTCATTGCGGTTAATGCGACCGATTGTCGGCGCTTTATCAACCAGTTGCGAAAGTGCTCAACCTTGAGCACCGGCGCCCGTCGGCCGGTCAGCCGACGATCTCGAGCTCCG
>SLPP01000103.1 GCA_007131945.1 Paracoccaceae bacterium
AAATCCGACATCGAGATCGCGCCCGTCCATCATCGGCTGCCCGACCGCATCCGCGCCCATGCGCTGATCTGCTTCCTTGCCCTCGTCCTCTGGCGCGTCATGCGCATGCGCCTGAAGACCAAGGGGCATGGCGCCAGTCCGCGTGCCGCGCTGGACCTGCTCACCCGCATCCAGAAGCATACCGCTCGTATCGGCAACCGCACCTTCAACGGCACCAGCAAAACCACCCGCGAACAACTCGACCTCTTCGACGCTCTGAGCCTGCCAAAACCGACCTGAAAATCCACGGTTGTGGCAATTCAGCCAATCGCGGATTAACAATATCAATCACTTATCCGATTTGCTGATGAACTTGGGCAAACCGGCCCCCCCCGGACTCCACGAGGCTCCCGCCCCTCGTCCAGCTGTGCGTTTTACGCACAACTCTCCTCGCGTTGGGCCGGGCGCCGCGCCCCTGCGGGACGCGGCGCGGGGGCGCTGCCGCCGGCGTCGCGCTCTGGATCGGCGCGCGGGCCGGGACTGCGGGAGTCCTACGCGAGTCCTACGCCTTGCGCAGCCCCTCCGACCGACCGCAGGATGGGCCCGGACCGCCCCTCCTCAGGCCTTGCCCCGGTAGATCTCGACCAGCTTCGCCAGCATTTCCAGCGCTTCCTCGCGCGGCCTCTGGAAGCTGTTGCGGCCGATGATCGAGCCGTTGCCGCCGCCGTCGCGGATGGCGCGGGCGTCGTCGAAGACCGAATCCGCGCCCTTCTTCGCGCCGCCCGAGAAGACCACGATCCGCCGCCCGTTGAACGCCGCCTGCATGCAATGCGCGACGCGCGCCGCCTGGCTGGCGACGTCGATCTTCTGCGCCTCGTAGACCTGCTTCGCCTCGCCGAGTTCCAGATGGTCGGTCGAGAGCTTGATCTTGATGACATGCGCGCCCAGAAGGGCGGCGATCTGCGCCGCATAGGCGGCGATGTCGATCGCCGTCTCGCCCTCCTTCGTCAGCGCCTCGCCGCGCGGATAGGACCAGATCACCGTGGCGACGCCCTTCGCCGCGGCCTCCTCGCGCAGGGCACTGATCTCCTCGAACATCTCGAGCGCCATGTCCGAGCCCGGATAGATCGTGAAGCCGATGGCCGAGCAGCCCAGCCGCAGCGCGTCATCGACCCCCGCCGTGATCGCCTGGTTCTTGCCGGCGGTGTCCGACATCAGCGAATTGGCCGAGTTGCATTTGAGGATGGTCGGGATCTGGCCGGCATAGGTGTCGGCCCCGGCCTCGATCATGCCCAGCGGGGCGGCATATGCGTTGAGCCCCGCGTCGATGGCGAGCTGGTAGTGGTAATGCGGGTCGTAGGCGGCGGGATTGGCGGCGAAGCTGCGCGCCGGGCCGTGCTCGAAGCCCTGATCGACGGGCAGGATGATCATCTTGCCGGTGCCGCCGAGCTTGCCGTGCATCAGCATCCGGCAGAGATTGGCCTTCACGCCCGGCGTGTCGCCTTCGTAATTGGAAAGGATTTTCTGAACGGTTCTGGTCGCGCGCATCGCGAACTCCTGTGGTTGGCAACTGCCGCAGGATTACCGGTCAAGGAGCGGGGCGACAATGCCCAAGGGCGGCGCATCGCCGCTGACGCGTCGGAAAACGCGAGCAATTCGCGCCTTCGCAGGCAAGGGGCGCGCCTCCGGTCCCGGCCGCGCGCCCCGCCCCTGCTTCCGGGCATGCGCCCGGAGGCGAAGCCGCGATCAGTTGCGCGCGCGGTCGACCATCTTGCCCTTGGCGATCCAGGGCATCATGCCGCGCAGCTTCTCGCCGACCTGCTCGATCTGATGCGCGTCGTTGAGCCGGCGCGTGGCCTTGAAGCTGGGCTGGCCGACGGCGTTTTCCTGCATGAAGTCGCGCACGAACTTGCCGGTCTGGATGTCGGTCAGCACCTCCTTCATCCGCCGCTTGGTCTCCTCGCGCGGCAGGATCCGGGGGCCCGAGACGTATTCGCCGTATTCGGCGGTGTTCGAGATCGAGTAGTTCATGTTGGCGATGCCGCCCTCGTAGATCAGGTCGACGATCAACTTCACCTCGTGCAGGCATTCGAAATAGGCCATCTCGGGCTCGTAGCCGGCCTCGACCAGGGTCTCGAAGCCCATGCGGATCAGTTCGACGAGACCACCGCAGAGCACCGCCTGCTCGCCGAAGAGGTCGGTCTCGCATTCCTGGCGGAAGTCGGTCTCGATGATGCCCGAGCGGCCGCCGCCGATGGCGGCGCAGTAGCTCAGGCCGAGTTCCATCGCGCGGCCCGTGGCGTCGTGGTGGACGGCGACGAGGCAGGGCACGCCGCCGCCCTTGACGTATTCGCCGCGGACGGTGTGGCCGGGGCCCTTGGGGGCCATCATGATGACGTCGACGCCGGGCTTCGGTTCGATCAGGCCGAAATGGACGTTGAGGCCGTGGGCGAAGGCGATGGCGGCGCCCTCGCGCAGATGGTCGTGGACATGCGCGCGGTAGGTCGCGGCCTGCAACTCGTCGGGCATGGTGAACATGATCAGGTCGCACCAGGCGGCGGCTTCGGAGATGCCCATGACCTGCAGGCCCTCGGCCTCGGCCTTCTTCGCCGAGGGCGAGCCCTCGCGCAGCGCGATGGCCACGTTCCTGGCGCCCGAGTCGCGCAGGTTCAGGGCATGGGCATGGCCCTGGCTGCCGTAGCCCAGGATCGCCACCTTCTTGTCCTTGATCAGGTTGATGTCGCAGTCGCGGTCGTAATAAACGCGCATTCTTTCCTCCGGGGATGTGTTCGCATGCGAACATACCGGCTGTCAGGCCGCTGAACTGTCCAAATTTTGACGATTGGCCGGGAAAAGTGCAAAATCGGAACGGAATTCAGCCGGATTGTGAAAAGAATCATGAGAATCGACGCGACCGACTTGCGCATCCTGCGCCACTACCAGGCGGAGCCGGCGCTCCCGACATCGGAGCTGGCCGAACGGGCAGGGGTGACGATGACGACCTGCTGGCGGCGGCTGGAACGGCTGCGCGCGGGCGGCGTGATCCGCGGCGTGCAGGCGGTGATCGACTGGCGCAGGCTGGGCTGGCAGGTGGAGGTGAGCCTGCGCTTCACACTCGACAAGACCAACCCGCGGGCCTTCGACGATTTCATCGAGGCGGCGCGGGCGGTGCCCGAGGTGATCGAGATCCAGACCTTCCTCGGCCGGGTCGATGTCCGGCTCAACGTCATCGCCCGCGACATGGCGCATTACCAGGAGGTCTATCGCGCGCGTATCCTGACGCTGCCGCATATCGCCGATATCGAGGCGCTGATGCATGTCGCCGTCATCAAGGACGAGGAGGTGTTGCCGCTATGATCAGGCCCCATCCGCTCGACCGGGTGATCCTGCGCGGGCTGCAGGAGGACGCCACGCAAAGCGCGCGGAAGCTGGCGGCGGGGCGTCTCAACTCGGCTGCGATCCAGCGGCGGATCCAGAAGCTGGAGGAGGCGGGCGCGATTCGCTCGCGCCGGGTGATCCTGGACCGCGAGGCGCTGGGCTTCGGCGTCACGGTGTTCCTCGGCGTGAAGCTGGCGACCAAGGGGCGGGTGAGCCTTGACGATTTCGAGCGCGCGGTGGCCGCGATCCCCGAGGTGCAGACGGTGCAGCATGTCCTCGGCGTCTACGACTATCGCCTGCGGGTGGTGGCGCGCGACCTCAGCGACTTCGAGCGCGTGCTGCGCCGGCGAATCATGACGCTGCCGGGCGTGGGGCAGGTCGATGCCAATGTGCTGCTGAGCGAGGAGCGGCGGCCGGGGCCGATCTGACGCCGCGATCGTTTCGGACAGCGCCCGCGGAACGGCCCACCC
>SLPP01000393.1 GCA_007131945.1 Paracoccaceae bacterium
AGGTCGCGGGCCTTGCGCGCCGCCTCGCGCGCCAGCGCCGCCTCGATGATCTTGCCGACGATGATCTTCGCCGGGCCGGGGTTTTCCTCGAACCATTCGGAAAGTTTCTCGGAGAGGAGCGATTCGACTGCCGGGCGGACCTCGGACGAGACGAGCTTGTCCTTGGTCTGGCTGGAGAATTTCGGGTCGGGTACCTTGACCGAGAGAACGCAGGTCAGCCCCTCGCGCGCATCGTCGCCGGTGAAGCTGACCTTCTCGCGCCTGGCGATGCCGCTTTCTTGCGCGTAGCGCGTGAGCGTGCGGGTAAGCGCGCCGCGGAAACCTGCGAGATGCGTGCCGCCGTCGCGTTGAGGGATGTTGTTGGTGAAGGGCAGCACCGTCTCGTGGTAGCTGTCGTTCCACCACATCGCCGCCTCGATGCCGATGCCGTCGCGGTCGCCGGCGATGAAGATCGGCTCGGGCATGAGCGGGTGCTTGTGGCGGTCGATCCAGCGGACGAACTCGCGCACGCCGCCATCGTAGAAGAGCTCCGAGCGCAGGGGCTCGGCCGGGCGACGGTCCTCGAGCACGATGCGGACGCCGGAATTGAGAAAGGCGAGCTCACGCAACCGGTTCTCGAGCGTCTTGAAGCTGTAGTCGAGGTTCGAGAAGGTATCGAGAGAGGCGAGGAAGCGCACCTCCGTGCCCTTGCGGCCCTCGGCCTCGCCCACGACCTTCAGCGGCACGACCGTCTCGCCGCGCTCGAACCGGGCATAGTGTTCCTTGCCGCCGCGCCAGATGCGCAGGTCGAGCCAGTCGGACAGCGCGTTGACGACCGAGACGCCGACGCCGTGCAGCCCGCCCGAGACCTTGTAGCTGTTCTGGTCGAACTTCCCGCCGGCATGCAGCTGGGTCATGATGACCTCGGCCGCCGAGACTCCCTCCTCGGTGTGGATGTCGGTCGGGATGCCGCGGCCGTTGTCGGTGACCGAGACGCTGGAATCGTCGTGGATGATGACGGTCACCGCGTCGGCATGGCCGGCAAGCGCCTCGTCGATGCCGTTGTCGACGACCTCGTAGACCATGTGGTGCAGCCCCGAGCCGTCGTCGGTGTCGCCGATATACATGCCGGGACGCTTGCGCACGGCGTCCAGGCCCTTGAGAACCTTGATCGAATCCGCGCCGTAATCGTCGCGCGGGGCGGGTTGTGCGCTCATGCGGGCTTTCCCTGACTAACTCGCGCCACTTATAGGCGCATCCGGGGGGATTGTCACGCACCAGCCACAAGATTTGGGGGTCAGCTGACCGCGATGACCATTGCCACCGCGATCATCAGCAGACCCGCGATCCGGTTGGTGCGGGCGAGCGCCTCGGGCGAGCGCAGCAGCGCGCGCACCCGCCCGATCATGCCCGCCATGACGAGGTTGCCGGCCATCGGGATGGCGACCGAAATCGCGAGAACCGCAGCGATGTCTATGCCGGTGATGCGCGAAAGATCGAAGAAGCCCGGCAGCATCCCCATGTAGAAGAGGATCGCCTTGGGATTGGCGAGGATCGCGGCGACGCCGGCGAGGAATCCCGCCCAGTGGCCGGGCCGGGTGAGGCGGTTGTTGGCGGCGATGCTGCGATGCGCGTGGCGGATGAGCTGCAACCCCATGACCAGGAACATCGCCACCGCGACCCAGCGCAGGAGGTCCATGAAACCGCCATAGACCGAGATGATCCAGCTCAGTCCAAAGATCGCCGAGAGCGGCCAGACGATGTCACCGATCGCCACCCCCGCCGCGAGCGGGGCGGCCGAGGCGAAGCCGCCCGAGAGCGCGCGCGCCGTCAGCGCCACCCAGACCGGGCCGGGCGTCATGAACAGCAGGAAGATCGCTCCGGCATAGAGCGCGAGTTGCCCGAGGGTAACGGTCATGGCGCGGGATCGGAGACGGGCGCCAGACGTCCCTCGGCGTCGAGCGGCCAGAACGGGTTGTGGGCCAGCTCCCAGACATGGCCGTCGGGATCGGCGAAGTAGCCGGAATAGCCGCCCCAGAAGACCGGCTCCGGCGCCTTCAGCGGCGCCGCGCCGGCCGCGAGCGCGCGCGTCCAGGCGGCGTCAACCGCCGCGCGGTCGGGGAAGTTCTGCGCCAGCGTTATCGCACCGGTGCCGAGCGCGGCGTCCGGCCGGCCCTGGTCGGCGGCGAGCGCGGCGCGATCGAAGAGCGCGAGCTTCAGGCCGCCGAGAGCGAAGAAGGCGACGCCCTCGGCGCGCTCGTCCACCTGCCAGCCGAGCGCGGCGTAGAAGGCCAGCGCCCGGTCGAGATCGCCGGTGCCAAGGGTGATAAGGGTGACGCGCTGCGGGGTCATGACACGGGTTGCCTGTCCAGGATCGACTGCCCGTCCCGTTCGGACAGGGCGAAATGCTGCGCCCGCGCGCCAAGCGGGGCGAAGAGCGCGGCGTCGGTGCCGGTCAGGAAGGCCTGCGCCCCGAGCCCGCAGATCGCGTCATAGAGCGCCGCGCGGCGGGCGACATCAAGATGCGCCGCGACCTCGTCCAGAAGCAGGATCGGCGGCGCCCCGGTCCCGGATGCCAGCGCGCGGCCATGGGCGAGGATGGTCGAGATCAGGAGCGCCTTCTGCTCGCCGGTCGAGCATTGCGCGGCGGGCATGGCCTTCTCGACCCAGATTGCGGCGAGGTCGGCGCGGTGCGGGCCGGTGAGGCTGCGCCCGGCGGCCATGTCGGCGCGCCGGCCCTCGGCGAGCGCGGCGGCGAGCGCGCGCTCGTCGGAGGGCGCGGCGTCCTCGAGCGCGAGTTCGGCCACCGGGAAGCCTGCCCCCTGCTCGGCCACGGCGGCAAGCCGGCCGAGCGTCGCGCGGCGGTTGGCCGCGATCTGCGCCCCGGCCTGCGCCATCTGCGCCTCGAGCGCGAGGTACCAGGCGCCGTCGCGGGCCTGGTCGCGCAGGAGCCGGTTGCGCTGACGCATGGCCTTCTCATAGGCGAGCGCGGCCTCGGCATGGTCGGGGAAGAAGGCCATCGCCATCCGGTCGAGGAAGCGCCGCCGCCCCTCGGGGCCCTCGAGCCAGAGCCGGTCCATCGCCGGGGTAAGCCAGAGCATCGGCGCAATCCGGCCGAGCGCGGATTGCGGCGCGGCCTTGCCGTCGATGCGAAGGAAACGGGGGGCGTCGGGGTCGGCGCCGGTTTCGACCTCGTGCAGCTGCCTCTGCCGGTCGATCGTGGCGGCGATGCGCCAGCCCAGTGCCTCGGGCCGACGGATCAGTTCCTCGGGCGCGGCGCGACGCAGGCCGCGGCCGGGTGAGAGGAGCGAGATCGCCTCGAGAAGGTTGGTCTTGCCCGCGCCGTTCGGTCCCGCGAACACGACAGGGCGGCCGTCGAACACAAGCTCCGCGCGCCGGTGCGAACGGAAATGCGAGAGCGTGAGTTGTCTCAGGTACAGCGCCATGGAACAGGGGTTCCGAAGGAATGGGGCGCCGCCCCCCTCTTGGCCGCACCAGGTCAGCGCCGGGATATCATGGGGCAGAGGACCGGGTGGCAGGTCACACGCGCATCGGCATGACCACGTAGACGGCGCTGCTGTCGCCGCCTTCGCGCACGAGCGCGGGGTCGCCGGCGGAGTTGAAGAGGAAGACGGCGTTCTCACGGTCGATCTGGCTGGCGATCTCGACAAGGTACTTGGCGTTGAAGCCGATCTCGAGCCGCTCGTCGCCATAGGCCACGACCAGTTCCTCGGTCGCTGCGCCGCTGTCGGGGGCGTTGACCGAAAGCGTCAGCGCGTCGTTTTCCATCATCAGCTTGACCGCGCGCGAACGCTCGGACGAGACCGTCGCCACCCGGTCGACGGCGCGGGCGAATTCCGCGGCATCGATCTCGAGCCGGCGGTAATTGCCCGCCGGGATCACGCGCGTGTAGTCGGGGAAGGTGCCGTCGATGACCTTGGAGGTGAGCGAGATCTCGGGCGTGGCGAAGCGGATCTTGGTCTCGGAGACCGACACCGCGATCTGCGCGTCGTCCTCCTCGAGGAGCTTGCGCAACTCATTCACCGTCTTGCGCGGCACGATCACGCCGGGCATCTCCTCGGCCCCCGGCGGCAGCGGCGCGTCGATCCGCGCGAGCCGGTGCCCGTCGGTCGCCACGCAGCGCAGCACGCGCCCGTCCTCGCCCTCGGCGACGTGGAAATAGACGCCGTTGAGATAGTAGCGCGTCTCCTCGGTCGAGATGGCGAATTTCGACTTCTCGAAAAGCCGCCGCAGATCGGCCGCGGGGGCGGAGAAGTTGGTCGTGTATTCGGAGGACGCCATGACCGGGAAATCCTCGCGCGGCAGCGTGGCCAGCGCGAAGGTGGAGCGCCCGGCCTCTACCGTCAGCCGCCCGGTGCGCGGGTCGTCGGATAGCTGCACCAGCGCCCCGTCGGGCAGCTTGCGCACGATCTCGTGCAGCATCACCGCCGAGACGGTGGTGGCGCCGGCGCGTTCGATCCTGGCCGGCGCGCGGTCGATCACCTCGATGTCGAGATCGGTGGCACGGAAGCTGACCGTGTCGCCCTCGGCCTCGATCAGGACATTGGCGAGGATCGGGATCGTGTTGCGCCGCTCGACCACGGATTGTGCCTGGCCCGCGGCCTTGAGAAGCGTCGCGCGTTCGATGCTGAGTTTCATTCCGTCCCGTCCCTCGCGTGCCGTCCCGCGTCGTGTTTGTGGGCGCGAAAGGCCGGCGCTGACCCCCGCCAGCCCGGCCTGTCCGCTTTTGTTCCCTGTTTGCGGCCCTTTGGCCGCGGCGTCAAGCTCAGCTTTGCAGCAACCGGCGCAGCAGTTCGAGGTCCTCGGCCAGCTGGCTGTCGGTCGCGCGCAACTCCTCGACCTTGCGCACGCCATGCATGATCGTGGTGTGGTCGCGACCGCCGAAGCGGCGCCCGATATCGGGCAGCGAGCGGGTGGTCAGGCTTTTCGCCAGATACATCGCGATCTGCCGCGGTCGGGCGATGGTGCGCTGCCGCTTGGGCCCGATCATGTCGGAAAGACGGATGTTGTAGTGCTCGGCGACCTTGCGCTGGATCTCCTCGACCGTGACCTTGCGATCGGAGGAGCGCAGGATGTCGGCGAGCGTGTCCTGCGCCAGGTCGAGCGTGATCTCGCGCCCCACGAGGCTGGCAAGCGCGAAAAGCCGGGTCAGCGCGCCTTCGAGGATCCGAACATTGGTGGTGATGCGGTGGGCGAGGAATTCGAGCACGCCGTCGCCGATCTGGACATCGCCGTAGTTCGCGCGGTTCAGCGCCACCTTCTGCTGCAGGATGCCGAGGCGCAGTTCGTAATCGGTCGGATGCAGATCGACGACGAGGCCACTCTGCAGTCGGCTCTTGATCCGGTCCTCAAGATCCTTGATCTCGCCGGGCGCGCGGTCGGCAGAGATCACGATCTGCTTGTTCTGGTCGACGAGCGCGTTGAAGGTGTGGAAGAATTCCTCCTGCGTGCTCTCCTTTCCGGAAATGAACTGCACGTCGTCGACCATCAGCACGTCGACCGAGCGAAAGAGGTTCTTGAAGTCCATGATCTGGCGTTCGCGCAGGGCGGTGACGAAGCGGTACATGAACTGCTCGGCCGAAAGATAGAGGACGCGCAACTCGGGGTTGCGTGCGTTGAGCTCCCAGGCGATGGCATGCATCAGATGCGTCTTGCCGAGCCCCACCCCGCCGTAAAGGAAGAGCGGATTGAAGGTAACCGAGGCGCCCTCGGCCACACGACGAGCGGCGGCATGGGCGAGCGCGTTGGGCTTGCCGACGACGAAGTTGTCGAAGGTAAAGCGCGAATCGAGCCCGGCGATGGAGGTATCGCCCTCCTCGGTGCCGCGGGCGGAGCCGACGAGCGGCGCCGCGGCGAGCGTCCGCTGGAGCTTGTCGTTGCTGCGCACACCTGTCGCGTCGACGCTGATCTCGACTCGGCTCACCGACTCGCCAGCGGCGAGGATGCAGCGCAGGATGTGGTCGGCATAGTGCCGGTTCACCCAGTTGGCGACGAAATTCGTCGGCGCAGAAAGGCGGACGACACCATCACCCGCGCCGGTCAGTTTCAGTGGCGCGATCCAGGTGACGTAGTTGTTGTCCCCGATCACACCCTTGAGCGTGTTGCGAACCGTACTCCAAGCCGCGTCTGTCATTCTGTTCGACCCCACCGCCGCCCGTTCGATGCGGGCGGGCTTTCTGCCCGTGTTCGATTGCCGACGCCCAGCGGCGCCGGGTGCAACCCAAAGGACATCCGATGGGATCTCCGGCCCAAACCGGAACCCCGATGACGCGCGTGACGCGCGACAGACGGATACGGGCGGTCGAATGTGAACGCCACATCGGCGTTCAACCCTTTCAGGCACGCACAACCCTGACGCGAACAGACCCTAGACGACCGGCCTGCTGCAACTGGATCGAAGCGTCACATCCATCCCCCCCAGGACCATGTGAATCGCAACGTGACGCTAGCAAGTAGAGCATGTGCTCGGCAACTGAACATGACACTTGACTCGTCATCAAATGGAAAGAATCGGGTTGGGCGTGGGCTTCTTGCCACATCTTATGGTTGTGGTGCGCGGAGAATGCCGTACGAAAAAGGCGCGCCGATCGGGGCGCGCCTTGCGAATGATCAGCGGTTTTTCTCCGTCGGGCAAGTCAGCTGGTCAGCGCCTTCACCCGGGCCGAGAGACGCGACATCTTCCGCGCCGCGGTGTTCTTGTGCAGAACGCCCTTGGTGACACCGCGGGCGAGTTCCGGCTGCGCGGTGCGCAGGGCCTCCTTGGCCGCCTCGGTATTGCCCGAGGCGATAGCTTCCTCGACCTTGCGCAGGAAGGTGCGGATGCGCGAGCGGCGCGCCTTGTTGACGGCGTATCGCTTTTCGGACTGACGGGCGCGTTTCTTGGACTGGGGCGTGTTGGCCATGGGTGTCGGATCTCTCGGGTCTGTTGCGTTTCGTTCGCGCCAAAGACCCGCACCCGGATCGGGATGACCGGTTCGATTCCTGCCTGAGCGGGCCCACGCGCATGTGGCGGCAGCCTATAGGGCAAGGCGCGGGCAAAGGAAAGAGAGAAGTTGCGTCGGTCGGACCGCGCGTTTCAGCGATCGCGGAACTGCGCCTCGCGCTTTTCCAGGAAGGCGCTCATGCCCTCCTTCTGGTCCTCGGTACTGAAAAGCGCGTGGAAGATGCGCCGCTCGTAGAGCACACCCTCGCGCAGAGTCGTCTCGTAGCTGCGGTTGACGGCTTCCTTGACCACCCTAGTGGCAACGAGCGACTTCGCGGCGATCTTCTGTGCCGCCGCCATCGCCTCGTCCATCAGCTTTTTCGCCGGAACGACGCGGCTGACGAGCCCCGAGCGCTCGGCCTCCTCGGCATCCATGAAGCGTCCCGTAAGGTGCATGTCCATCGCTTTCGACTTGCCAACGAATCGTGTCAGCCGCTGGGTGCCGCCGATGCCGGCGACGACGCCAAGATTGATCTCGGGCTGGCCGAACTTGGCGTTGTCGGCGGCGATGATGAAGTCGCACATCATCGCCAACTCACAGCCGCCACCCAGCGCGTAGCCCGCCACCGCGGCCATGATCGGCTTGCGCACCGCCAGCATGGCCTCGGTCTGCGGCGTGAACAGATCCTCCTCGAAGACATCTACGAAGCTCTTCTTCGACATCTCGGCGATGTCGGCGCCGGCGGCGAAGGCCTTCTCCGAGCCGGTGATGACGATGCAGCGCACTTTCTCGTTGCGGTCGGCGGCCCTGAGCGCGTCGGCAAGTTCGTTCAGCAGCTGCGAGTTCAGCGCGTTCAGCGCCTCGGGCCGGTTCAGCCGGATCAGCGCGACATGCTGCGAAATCTCGACGATGATGGTTTCATAGGCCATGGGAGCCCCCTCTGGTCGATGCCCGCCCACGTCTAGCAGGATGGATGCCGGGATCAAGCGCCCTCTGGCCGGCTATCGCTGGCAGCGCGGGCAGTAATGGGTGGAGCGCCCGGACTGCACGATACGGCGGACGAGACCCGGACATCCCGGCGTCGCGCAGGGCAGACCGGCGCAGTCATAGACCCGGAAGGCGTGCTGAAAATAGCCGAGTTCGCCATCGGCCTGGCGGTAGTCGCGCAGGCTGGATCCGCCAGCCTCGATCGCCTCCTGCAGCACCTCCCGCACCGCCCGGGCGAGGCGTTCGAGCCGCGCCGGCCCGATCCGCCCGGCGGGACGCGCGGGATGGATGCCGGCGCGGAAAAGAGCTTCGCAGACATATATGTTGCCCAGGCCCGCAACGATCCGCTGGTCCATCAGCAGCGCCTTCGCCGGGCTTCGGCGCCCGCGGAACCGCGCGACGAGATGCGCGGCGCTGAATTCGTTGCCCAATGGCTCGGGGCCGAGCGCGGCCAGGAGCGGATGCGCCTCGACCGCCGCGGTCGCGACCAGGTCGAGCACGCCGAAGCGGCGGGCGTCGTTGAAGGTGACGCGCGCGCCGGTCTCCATGTCGAGGACGACATGGTCGTGGCGTTCGGGCGCCGGGTGGGCGTGGTGGAAATGTCCCGGCATGCGCGGCGCGCCGACGCCCGAGACGACGATCCGCCCCGACATGCCCAGATGCAACAGCATCGTCTCGCCGGTGTCGAGATCGGCGAGGATGTATTTCGAGCGCCGGCGCAGGCGCTCTACGCGCGCCCCGGTCAGCCGTTCGGCCAGACGCGGCGGGAAAGGCCAGCGCAGCCCGTCGCGCCGGATCTCGGCCCGCGCGATGCGCGCGCCCGCCATCGCCGGCTCGAGGCCGCGGCGGACGGTTTCGACCTCGGGCAGTTCGGGCAAGGGGCGGGCCTCGGCGTCGCATTGTGCAGGGGCGGCAGCATCCTGTAAGGAGAGGGCAGGCGCAAGGTCCGACAGGAGCCCCGATGACGAGTGACAACCAGCGATCGACGCATTTCGGCTTCCAAGAGGTCGACGAGGCGCAGAAGGCGGGGCTGGTGCACGGGGTCTTCACGCGGGTGGCCGGTCGCTACGACCTGATGAACGACCTGATGAGCGCGGGCATCCACCGGGCCTGGAAGGACGCGATGATGGACTGGCTGGCGCCGCGACCCGGCCAGCGACTGCTCGACGTCGCCGGCGGCACGGGCGATATCGCCTTCCGCTTCCTGCGCCGCGCCGGCGAAGGGGCGTCGGCGGTGGTGCTCGACATGACCGAGTCGATGCTCGTCGAGGGGCGCCGGCGGGCCGAGGCCGAGGCGCTGGCCGACCGGCTCGACTGGGTCGTGGGCGACGCGATGGCCCTGCCCTTCCCGGATGCGAGCGTCGACGTCTACACGATCAGCTTCGGCATCCGGAACGTCACCCGGATCGAGGACGCGCTTGCCGAGGCTTTCCGGGTGCTGCGCCCCGGCGGGCGGCTGATGGTGCTGGAATTCAGCCGCGTGACCAGCGCGCCCCTGCAACGGCTCTACGACGTCTATTCCTTCAACGTCATCCCGGCGATGGGCCAGGTCGTGGCCGGCGAGCGCGACAGCTACCAGTACCTGGTCGAATCGATCCGCCGCTTCCCCGACCAGGAGAGCTTCGCCGGCATGATCCGCGCCGCCGGATTCGAGCAGGTGAAGTACCGCAACCTCTCGATGGGCGTCGCGGCGCTGCATTCCGGCTGGAAACTCTGAGCGCATGCGGGGGCCGCACAACCTCTGGCGCCTGATCCGCACCGGCGCCACCTTCGAGCGGACCGGCGCCATGCGCTCGGTGCTGGTGGCGATGAACGTCCCGCCACGGCTGCGCCTGCTGGCGCGAATCCTCGGCTGGCCCTGGGCCTGGCTGGGGCTGAAGGGGGATCCGTCACTGCCGCCGGTGACCCGGGCGCTGACCGCGCTGGGGCCGGCCTATATCAAGTTCGGCCAGCTTCTCTCGACCCGGCCCGACATTGTCGGACAGGAACTCGCCGACCAGCTGCGCTACCTGCAGGACAAGCTGCCGCCCTTCGACCTGGCGGAGGCACGCGCCATGGTCTCGGAGGAACTCGGCCAGCCCGTGGCGCAACTCTTCTCGGAGTTTTCCGAACCCGTCGCCGCCGCCTCGATCGCGCAGGTGCATCGAGCGCGGGTCGCCGAGAGCGGGCAGGACGTGGCGGTCAAGGTCCTGCGCCCGGGGATCGAACGCGCCTTCCGTCGCGACATCGACGCCTTCTATTTCGCCGCCGGCATGATCGAATGGCTGATGCCGAAGACCCGCCGGCTGCGCCCGACCGACGTCATCGCGCATTTCGAAAGCGTCGTGCTGGGCGAACTGGACCTGCGGCTGGAAACTGCCGCCGCGGCCGAATTCGCCGCCAATACCGAGGCCGACGAGGGTTTCCGCGTGCCCCGGCCGATCTGGCACCTCTCGGCCCGGTCGGTGATAACGCTCGGCTGGGCCGAGGGCGTGCCACTGGGCGACAACGTCGCCATCGACGCGCTGGGGGTGGACCGGAAGGAACTGGGAGAGCGGGTGCTGCGGCTCTTTCTCAGCCACGCGCTGCGCGACGGCTACTTCCATGCCGACATGCATCAGGGCAACCTGAAGGTCGCGGCGAACGGGGACCTGATCGCCTATGACTTCGGCATCATGGGCCAGATCGACGAATACACCCGCCGGGTCTATGCCGAGATCCTGATGGGATTCATCCACAAGGACTACCGGCGCGTGGCCGAGGTCCATTTCGAGGCGGGCTACGTGCCGGCGGATCGCGACATCAACGAGTTCGCCCGCGCGCTCAGATCCGTGGGCGAGCCGATCTTCGGCATGGACGCGACCCGCATCTCGATGGCGAAGCTTCTCAACTACCTCTTCGAGGTGACCGAGCGCTTCGGCATGGAGACGCGGACCGAGCTGATCCTGTTGCAGCGCACCATGGTCGTGGTCGAGGGCGTGGCGCGCTCGCTCAACCCGTCGATCAACATCTGGAAGGCCGCGCGCCCCGTGGTCGAAGAGTACATCCGCCGCAATCTCGGCCCAGCCGCGCTGGCGCGCGATCTGGCGCGCACGGCGCAGGTGCTGGCCCGCTTCGGCCCGCATCTGCCCGGCGCGCTGGAGGCGGCGCTCATCCACGCCCGCGACCATCAGGAGACGCGACGCGAGCCGGCGGGGACCAACCGGCGCACGCTCTGGTTCGTCTCGGGGGCGGCGACGGGCGCGGTCCTGGCCGGGGCGGCGATGCTCCTTCTGTGATCGGCAGCGCTGTCTTTCCGGCACCCCAGCCAGGGACCCGGCGATCGGCACAATCGCCGAATCGGGCGATTCGAGGGCGGTGGTCCGCTAGCGGACGCTTTTTCAAGTCATTGATATATATATGACAAAGTGCTTTCATTAACCATAACGAAAGCTTTGTTTCAGGCCCCAACTGCGCGGATACGACCCAGCCGCCAAGCTCCGACAGGTACCGAGAACCACGCGGCGGCGCATGCCGCCGGGATCATTCCGCGGACGGCCTGCGCAGACCCGACACCTCGGCGCTGTCGAGACGCATCCCGCCCGCGAGGACCAACTCGATCCGGTTGCCGTCGCGCCGGGCCTCGGTCACGGGCTGGTAGGCAGCGACGGGCGCGGCCTCGATCAGGTCGGCCCCGCGATAGGATTCGAGCGTGAAAAGGTACTGCCCGGCCGGGGCCTGCGCACCGCTCATCGTCATGCCGTCCCAGGCGATCCCGCGCGTGCCGGGGGCGATCTCGAACGTGTCGACGATCGTGCCCGCGGCGTTGCGCACCAGCAGGATGCCGCGTTCGGCCCCGGCCGGCATCTCCGGGTCGAGCGCGACGGGCGCGCCGTCGAACCAGGCGCCGCCCTCGCTGCGCACCTCCATGCCAACCCAGCCGCCGAGATCGGCGAGGCCGGCGCGGTTGATCAGTGTCTGCAGCAGCTGGTTGGTCTGCGTCTGCTGCTCGACCCCCGAGAAGGTGGCGAGCTGCACCGCGAAATCGGTCGAGGACATCGGGTTCAGCGGGTCCTGGTTCTGCATCTGAACGGTGAGCATGCGCAGAAAGGTCATGTAATCGGTTTGCGCGAAGCTGCCGGCGGCGGCGGCGGTGGCGGCGTTGCCACCGACGGCGGCGGGCTGGGTCACGGAAGGCAGGTCCATCGGAATCTCCGGTCAGAGGCGAATGTCGAGGCGATCACTGCCGATCGCCGTTGGCGCGGCGGCCGGATCAGATACGCCGGAGACGGATTCCGCGCCGGTGGTGGCCGACGAGGTACCGGCGCCTGAGCGCGGATCGCCGGACTGTCCCCCGGAGCCGCCCGCGCCCAGCTGCAAGGCCAGTTCACGCTGGGCGATCTGGCTCAGCTCCTGCGCCAGCAGGTCGACGTGACGGCGGATCAGCTCCAGCGTCTCGGGTCGCTCGGCGCTCACGGTCAGCGTCATCACGCCGTTGATTTCGCGCAGCGCGATTTCCAGCCGGCCGAGTTCGGCCGGCGAGAGCATGAGTTCGAACTGACCGCGCGCGAGCGGCGTGATCCGCGCGCCGATCTGTTGTGCGACCTCGCGCGCGAGTTCTGCGGTCGCGCCGGAGGCCGGCCGCAGGAGCCGCTCGGCCGCGATCTCTCCCGGACCGGGCGGCGCGCTGCCCTCCCCGGCGCCGAGCGCGAGCGCCGAGGCAAAGCCGTCGAGCGCGCGCGGAAAGGACGCATCCGAGAGGCGCAAACCGGCGAACCTGAACGCCGAAAGCCGCGTCTCCGCTGCGGCCGGCGGGATCGGAGGCGCGGCGACGGCGCGCTCTGCGGACCAGCGCGCGGATTCGGATGCGGACGGCGCGGCGCGGTCTTCCACGGGCAGTCTCGTTCGGCCGTGCAACCGTGATTCGGCTGTGCGCTGATCGTGCGGAGGCGCGGCATCTTCCAACGTCGCGGGCGCGATCGCGGACCTTGCCGACGCCACCGGGGCGCGGGCGGCCTCGGGCATGCCCGGACGGTCATCACCGCGGAGCGGCGCCAACCTCTCGAATCGTTCGCGCGCCGCCGGCTCGGTGGCGCGTGATCTGTCCCCGTCCGGCGGCGCGCTTTCGGCGGGGGGCGTGTCGGCCGCCGCCGTGCGACCGGAGACGGGCGCCGCCGGGCGCTCGTCCGAGTGCACGGCGATCCGGCCGGAATTGCGGGCCGAATCGGCGGCGGGGACCGCCTTGCCCGCCTTCTCCTCGGCGACCTGCAGGCCCGGCACGGGCGTGGTCTCCTCGCCCTCGGCCTCGGTGGCGGTCCCAGGATCCAGCGCGGCACCCTGCGCGGCCTCCTCGGCGTCATCGGGCGCCGGCGACGCCTCGGCCAGGGCTTCTTCGCCCCGCGGCGCGACGCGGTCGAGACGGGAAAGCACGGCGCCGAAAGCGAGGGCCGTGTCGGGCGAACCCTCGCCGCGACGCGACGCGGCGGCGGGGGGGCGCGCGCCGGGTCCCGGCTCGGGCAGGAGATCGATCAGCATGGCGAGCCTTCTGGACGTTGCTGTCAGGCCACGCCTAGCACACGCCGGGTTACCGCTTCTTTACCGAAACCGGGGATTCTGCGGGTGTGCCAGTTCTGGAGACGGAGAAACCGATGATCCAGCCCCCGACCCTGCCGGCCGCGCTGCCGGCCATCCCCGCGCAGGCGGCGGCGAACGACGCCCGCGCGCTGCGCGCCAGCGCCGAGGCCTTCGAGGCGGTGTTCCTTGCGGAAATGCTCAAGGCGGCCGGTATCGGACGGGCGCAGGAGGGCTTCGGCGGCGGGGCGGGCGAGGACACGTTTGCCTCGTATTTCGCCGACATCCATGCCCGGGCCCTGGTCGCCCGCGGCGGCATCGGCCTTGCCGACCAGATCGAGCGGGCGCTTCTCGCCCGGCAGACGGAGGACCGGACATGACCGCGCGACTGACCGACCTGCGCCGCCTCGTCAGTCTCCTCGAGGAGGAGCGCGCCGCGCTGCGCGAAACCGACCTCGAACGGCTCGAGCGCCTGGCGCCGCGCAAGGCGCGGCTTCTCGACCAGATCGAGGCCGGGACCGCCGCCCCGGCCACCGAGGACGAACTGCGCGCGCTTTCCGACGTGCGCGCACTCGCCGGGCGCAATGCCGGGCTGATCGAGGCCGCGCTGGCCGGCCTGCGCGACGTGCAGGCGCTGCTGGACCGCGTGCGCGAACCCATGCCGCACACCACCTATGGCCGCGACGGCACGCGCGCGACGCTGGGACAGGCTGCCGGACGGCTCGACGGGCGCGCCTGAACGCATCC
>SLPP01000366.1 GCA_007131945.1 Paracoccaceae bacterium
CGCACTTTCGTAAGCTTCTGTTCTAGTTCAGGATATCTGCGCCGTTAACCGTAGTGAAACCTTTCGCGACGCGCGTTCTGGCGCGTTCGGGGGCGGTTGCGCCGGGGCGATACACGCCGGGTCACGGTTTGATGATGCGTCATATCAGGCTGCGTTCGACCGCGAGCGCGGCGGCGGCGGCGCGGGAGGAGACGCCGAGACGGTCGAAGGCGTTGCTCAGGTGGCGGTCGACGGTCTTCTCGCTGAGCGACAACTCAATGGCGATCTCACGGTTGGTGAGACCGGCAGCGACATGGCGTAGGACCTCGGTCTGGCGCGGGGTCAGTGCCGCGGGCATGGCGTCCGAGGCGCCGCCACGTAGGGCGCGCGCGATCCGGGCCTCCAGCGCGGCGGCGCGGCGGGCGAGATGGGTGGCGCCCATCGCGTTGAGGGCGGCAATCGCGCTGGCGGCTTCGGCGCGCGCGGCTTCGGGTCGATCGAGCGCCAGCAGCTCTGCCAGATCGACCCGCGCCGCGGCGGCGTCGAATTCCATGCCGGCGCGGGCATAGAGGTCGATCGCATCCTCGAACCCCGCCCGCGCCGCCTCGGTCCGGCCGGTGGCGGCGGCGAGCGCCGCGCCTGCCGCGCTTGCCATGGCGCGAAGCGGCAGGGTAGCGACCTTGCAGGCGATGGTGTCCAGTTCGGCGAGCGCGTCCTCGGCGCGCGATATCTGCCCGGCGGCGACGGCGGCGCGGGTCAGCACCTCCAGCCCCTCGACGCGCAGAAGCGCGCTCGTCTCGGGGAAGCGGCGCAGGTAGCGCTCGGCGCTCGCCACCGCCTCGGCGCCCTGACCGAGATCCAGGGCGCAGCGGGCCTGCACCAGCGCCGCGCGGGGCGTCCCGGTGGCTTCGTCGAGAAGTTCCGCCGCCGCGCGCAGCCGGCCCTGGCGGCGGCGCAGTTCGGCGAGATCGGCCAGCGCCTCGGCCCGGTAGGGCGGCCAGCTGGCATCAAAACAGCGCACCGCCTCGGCCAGCGCGTCCTCGGCCCCCGCCCAGTCGCCGCATTGGGTGAGCACGGCGCCGTAATGCGCCCGGCAGATGCCCTGGCTGCCGGTATGGCGCATCCGGTCGGCCTGATTGCGCATGGTCGCGCACCACTCGGCGGCCCGCGCGAAGTCGCGGACGCGCTCGCAGGCGAAGATCAGGTTGCAGAAGACGACGAGCGCCCAGAGCGGCTCGTCAAGCTCGCCCGCCGTGACCGCCGCCGCGGCCTCGTCGAGCCGCGCCATGCCGGCCTCCACCCGCCCGGCATCGACCAGCGCCAGCCCCTCGAAGCCGATGCCGAGAAGCTCGAGGTCGCGGTCGCCGCAGGCCGTCGCGACCTCGATGGCGTGCCGCGCGCCGGCGGCGACGTCCTGAGGGTCGCGCTCGCTCGCCGTCGTGCCCCAGCATTCCAGCACCGGCAGCCAGCCGTGCTCGGGTGCCAGCGGCTGGTCGGCCAGAAGCCGCCGGGCGCGCGCGAGCCAGCCATTGGCCAGCGCCGCCTCGCCGCGGAAATCATCGTGATCCTTGGCGAGCCACATCGCCATCCGCGCCGCCGCCACCGGCGCGCCGGCCTCGCGGTATAGCCGGTAGGCCGCCTGCCGCGCTTCGATGGTCGCGTCGCCGTCGTCAAGCGCCAGCGTGGCCCAGCTCAGCCCCTCCTGCGCTTCGGCCGAGCCGTTCTCGGCCACCAAAGCGGCAAAGAGCGCCCGCGCCTCCTCGGCCCGCCCGTGCTTCAGCGCGGCATATCCCGCCAGCAGCGCGTCGCTTACGCTGTGCGTCGTCGTGCCCCGGTTGCCGCCGCCCTGCATGCTCAACCGCTTGCCGGCTGTCGGCGCGCGGCGGCCTCGACGACGAGCGACAGCATCAGCCAGCGCCCGATACCCCGGGCGAGCTCCACATCGCCGTGCAGCACGACCTCCTCGGCTGCGATGGCGGCGTGCAGGTCGCGCCGGCCGATCCAGACCCGCCCCATCGCCCGGACGGTGGTCTCGACGAAAAGATCGACCTCGAAGCCGGGATCGGACTGGCAAAGGTCGACCTCGCCACCCTCGACCAGCAACCACCAGCGCCGCATCTCGGCCGGCGCGTCGGCATAGTCGAATTGCAGGAGCGTCCGTCCCGGCGGCAGCGCCGCGGTGTCGATCCGCCGCCGCATGTCCCACATCAAGACGCCCGCGTCCCAGTCCGGCCCGTCGGCGGCGCTTTCCACCCAGCGCTGCCCCCAGACCCCCATGGCGATGATCACCGGCGCCAGCTCCTCGCCGGCCTCGGTGAGCCGGTAGGCGGGGGGATCGTCGTGGCGGATGACGCCGGCGGCTTCGAGTTCCCTGAGCCGTTGCGACAGGAGCGCGCGCGACATCAGCGGCACGCCGCGGTGGATCTCGTTGAACCCCGCCGATCCGCTGATCAATTCGCGCATGACAAGTGGCGTCCAGCGCCGCGCGATCAGTTCCGACGCCTTCGCCACCGGGCAGAACTGCCCGTATTGGACTTGCGAGGTCATGGTGCACCTCCGATCACGGTCTTTCGTTCGCCCTGGGGTCGCCCACGCGGCCCCGGTTCAGTTCCTGAACTGGCCGCGCCACGCGCCGCCTTGCGAGGATGGGCGCATCGCCTCTTACGGGGCGCCAGCAAAGGAGATCGCGCATGACTCTATCACAGGACACCCTCGAACGCCCAATCCGCGCCCACAATGCCGGCCCGGCGGCGGCCTGGTCGAGCGGCGGCGCGGCCTATGACGAGATCAGCCGCGGCATCCTAGATGCCATCGAACACAGTGTGAACCGGCTGGAGGCGGCGCCGGGCGCGCCGGTTCTCGACCTGGCGACCGGCACCGGCTGGACCGCGCGGCGGCTGGCGGCGCTGGGGGCCGAGGTGACCGCGGTCGATTTCGCCCCCGACATGCTGCGCGCCGCGCGGGAGCTGGCCGCGGCCGAGGGGCGCCGGATCGAATTCGTCGAAGGCGATACCGAGGCGCTGCCCTTCGCCGACGGCGCCTTCGACCGGATCATCTCGACCTTCGGGGTGATGTTTGCCCGGCGGCCCGAGGATGCGGCGGCGGAGCTTGCCCGCATCTGCCGGCCCGGCGGGCGGCTCGTCCTCGCCGTCTGGACGCCCGATGGCAACGTCTTCGAGATGTTCCGGATCATCAAGTCCTACATGCCCGCACCCCAGGGCACGCCGCCGCCCTCGCCCTTCGACTGGGGGCGGAGCGAGCGGCTGCACGACCTGCTGGGCGAAGCGTTCGAGCTGACGATAGAGGACGGCACCTCCTTCTACCGCATCCCCGACGGCGCGACCGCCTGGCGCCAGTTCGTAGAAGGCTACGGGCCCGTCCGCGTGCTCGCCGGCAAGCTCGACCACGAAAGCCGCGCACGGTTCGAGGCGGACTTCACCGCCTTCCACGACGGCTTTGCCGACGCGCTCGGCGTCACCGTGCCGCGCAGCTACCGGATCGTCCGCGGCATCCGCCGCTGATGCCCACCCCACGAAAGCGAAAGGAGATTGCCATGCCGGCCCATGCTTCCCGCAACCACCGTTTCCGCCGCACGATCCCTGCGATGGCGACCCTCGGCGCCGCCCTCGCACTCGGCACCGCCGCGGCGGCCGAACCCGAGCCCATCACCGCCAGGCCGCTGATCGAGCGGCACGCGTTTACGGGCACGGTGACCGTGCAGCTGACCCAGGAGCTTGACGGGCTGTCCCGGCACGAGGTGGACATCCCCGACGCCTCGATGCTCGCCGTCATGGAGTTCACCATCCAGCCCGGCGCCGTCTTTCCCTGGCACAC
>SLPP01000380.1 GCA_007131945.1 Paracoccaceae bacterium
ACCCCAGGCAGCTTCGCGTGGCCGCCGCGCGCGCGGACGGCACGGGGCGGGCGGGTGGGCGTACCGTCCGCGCGCCTGCCCTTCGGCGCCCTCGCCAAAGGTTTCGCTGTGGTTAACGGCAGATCATTCTGCACGCGACTTCAAGGGCTTGAAGAAATGCGCGCATGCGCGCACCGGCTGGGGCCGCCTCGCCGGACGCGGCCGGCGGCATCGAAGATCAGCAGTTCGGCACGTTGACGGCGAGCCCGCCGAGCGCGGTCTCCTTGTACTTCTCGCTCATGTCGAGGCCGGTCTGGCGCATCGCCTCGATGCAGTTGTCGAGCGGCATGAAATGCGTCCCGTCGCCGCGCAGCGCCAGCGAGGCCGCCGACACCGCCTTGATCGCGCCGAGCCCGTTGCGTTCGATGCAGGGCACCTGGACGAGCCCCTTCACCGGGTCGCAGGTCATGCCGAGATGGTGCTCGAGCGCGATCTCGGCGGCGTTCTCGACCTGTTCGGGCGTGCCGCCCATCACCGCGCAGAGCCCCGCCGCGGCCATCGCCGCGGCCGAGCCGACCTCGGCCTGGCAGCCGCATTCGGCGCCCGAGATCGAGGCGTTGTGCTTGATCAGCCCGCCGATCGCCGCGGCGGTCAGCAGGAACTCGTCCACCCGCCGCACAGTCGCGCCGGGAACGTGGTCGAGCCAGTAGCGGATCACCGCCGGCACCACGCCGGCCGCGCCGTTCGTCGGCGCGGTGACGACCTGGCCGCCGGCGGCGTTTTCCTCGTTCACCGCCATCGCGTAGCAGGACATCCAGTCGTTGATCACATGCGGCGCGGTCAGGTTCAGACCGTGCTCGGCGCGCAGGGCCTCGTGCAGCGCCTTCGCCCGCCGCCGCACCTTCAGCCCGCCGGGCAGAACGCCGTCGGTGGCAAGCCCGCGGTCGATGCAGGCGTTCATCACCTGCCAGATACGCGCGATCCCGGCGTCGAGCTCGGCCGGACCGTGCACCTTCACCTCGTTGGCGCGCTTCATCGCGGCGATCGAGCGGCCGCTTTCGCGCGCCATGCGCAGCATCGCGGCGGCGGATTCGAACGGGTAGGGGAAACCGGCCTTCGGCGCGTTCGCCGCGCCGTCCGCGAGTTCCGCCTCGGTGACGACGAAACCGCCGCCGATCGAATAGTAGATCTCCTGCAGGATGACGTCGCCCTGGGCGTCGGTCGCCATCAGGATCAGCCCGTTGGCATGGCCGGGCAGGGCGGGGCCGTAGTCGAAATGCAGATCTCGCGCCGGATCGAAGGCGAGATCGCCAAGGCCCGGCGGACCGACGCGCCCGGTCCGCTGGATCGCGGCGAGCGCTGCCTCGGCGCTGTCGGCGTCGTAGCTTTCGGGCGCGAAGCCGGCGAGGCCGAGGATCACCGCGCGATCGGTGGCGTGGCCGACGCCGGTGAAAGCGAGCGAGCCATGCAGCGAGGCGCGCAGGCCGCGCGGGTGGAAGGGCGAGGCGCGCAGCCGGTCGAGAAAGCGCCCGGCGGCGACCATCGGCCCCATCGTGTGGCTCGACGACGGGCCGATGCCGATCTTGAACATGTCGAAGACGGACAGGAACATGGGATGCCCTCTAGAACGCTGGCGCCTTGCTACATGAACCGCCGGCCCGGTATCGCCCGGTTGCGACCTAGTCCGCGAAAAAGCGGCGTCGGCCCCAGGCAAAACGGAAAGCCCCGGCGCGGGCGCGCCGGGGCCGGGTTCGTTCGGCGATGGTCGCGATCAGCCCTCGGCCTTTTCCGGGGTCATCTCCTCGCCGGTCTCCTGGTCGACCATCTTCATCGACAGCCGGACCTTGCCGCGGTCGTCGAAGCCCAGCAGCTTGACCTTGACCTCCTGGCCCTCCTTCAGCGCGTCCGACGGGTGGTTCAGACGCTTCGCCGCGATCTGGCTGACATGCACCAGCCCGTCACGCTTGCCGAAGAAGTTCACGAAGGCGCCGAAATCGACGATCTTGACCACGGTGCCGGTATAGATCTTGCCGACCTCGGGCTCGGCGACGATCGAGTAGATCATGTCGTAGGCCTTGCGGATCGCCTTGTCGTCCGAGGACGCGATCTTGATGACGCCGTCGTCGTTGATGTCGACCTTGGCGCCCGAGACCTCGACGATCTCGCGGATCACCTTGCCGCCCGAGCCGATCACTTCGCGGATCTTGTCGGTGGGCACGGTCATCGTCTCGATCTTCGGCGCGTACTGGCTGAAGCCGGAAGGCGCGCTCAGCGCCTTGCCCATCTCGCCCAGGATGTGCATCCGGCCGTCCCTGGCCTGGGCCAGCGCCTGTTCCATGATCTCGAAGGTGATGCCCGAGACCTTGATGTCCATCTGCAGGCTGGTGATCCCCGCCTCGGTGCCGGCGACCTTGAAGTCCATGTCGCCGAGATGGTCCTCGTCGCCGAGGATGTCGGAGAGGACCGCGAAGCGGCCGTCGTCTTCCAGGATCAGGCCCATCGCCACGCCGGCCACCGGGGCCTTGAGCGGCACGCCCGCATCCATCATCGAAAGCGAGGAGCCGCAGACCGTCGCCATCGAGCTCGAGCCGTTCGACTCGGTGATCTCGGAGACGATGCGGATCGTGTAGGGGAAGTCGGTCGCCGGCGGCAGCACCGCCTGCAGCGCCCGCCAGGCGAGCTTGCCGTGACCGATCTCGCGCCGGCCCGGGGGACCGAAGCGGCCGACCTCGCCCACCGAATAGGGGGGGAAGTTGTAGTGCAGCAGGAAGCTCGACTTCGACGTGCCGGTCAGCGCGTCGATGAACTGCTCGTCCTCGCCGGTGCCCAGCGTCGCCACGCAGAGCGCCTGCGTCTCGCCGCGGGTGAAGAGGGCCGAGCCGTGGGTGCGCGGCAGGACCGAGGTCTCGGCCACGATCGGCCGGATGGTGCGGTTGTCGCGCCCGTCGATGCGCGGCGCGCCCTCGATCACGGCGCCGCGCAGGATCGAGGCCTCGAGCTTCTTCATCGCCGAGCCGAGATTCTCGTCGGCGAGTTCCTCCTCGCCCAGCCGGGCCCTGATCGCCTCGCGCGCCACGGCGATGGCGGCGACGCGCTCCTGCTTGTTGCGGATGGCGAAGGCGTCGCGCATCTGCTGCTCGCCGGCCGCCTTCACCTTCGCGTAAAGCGCCGAGTAATCGACGGGGGCGAAGTCGAAGGGCTCCTTCGCCGCCTCCTCGGCCAGGTCGATGATCAGGTCGATCACCGGCTGATAGCTTTCATGCGCGAACCTGACCGCGCCCAGCATCTCGGCCTCGGAGAGCTCGTAGGCCTCCGATTCGACCATCATGACGGCGTCCGCGGTGCCGGCGACGACGAGGTCGAGCCGCTGCTCGGGATTCTCGCGCAGCTTGTGCATGTCCTCGCAATCGGGGTTCAGCACGTATTCGCCACCCTCGAAGCCCACGCGCGCCGCGCCGATCGGGCCCATGAAGGGCACGCCCGAGATGGTCAGCGCCGCCGAGGCGGCGATCATCGCGACGATGTCGGGCTCGTTGACCAGGTCATGGCTAAGCACGGTGCAGATGACCAGCACCTCGTTCTTGAAGCCGTCGACGAAGAGCGGGCGGACGGGGCGGTCGATCAGCCGCGAGGTCAGCGTCTCCTTCTCGGACGGGCGCGCCTCGCGCTTGAAGAAGCCGCCGGGCACCTTGCCGGAGGCGTAGTAGCGTTCCTGGTAATGCACGGTCAGGGGAAAGAAGTCCTGACCGGGTTTCGCCGTCTTGGCGAAGGTCACGTTGGCCATGACCGAGGTCTCGCCCAGCGTGGCGATGACCGATCCGTCGGCCTGGCGGGCAACGCGGCCCGTTTCCAGTGTCAGCGTCTCGTTGCCCCACTGGATCGATTTCTTGGTGATGTTGAACATTCAGCGTATCCTGTAAGGGAGTTACCCGGCCCTCCGGGCCTCCCGGTCATGTGGCGGCCCCATTGCCGCCGACCCCTTCCATCCTTCGTCGAACGCCGGGGTCCGGGCGCCGCGTCTCAGATGGCGGGCGAGATACAGCAAAACCCGCAGGATGGAAAGTGGCCGCGCATCCCGCCGCCGCCGCCGGCATTGCCGGGGCGATCAGGACCGCGGGAGCGGCCCTGTTCCTCGTCTTCGCCCCACGCTATCGGGCTCAGAGCGGCTTGCGCAGCAGGCGCGCGAGCACGCCGACAATGCCCTGCCGGAACAACAGCACGCAGGTGACGAAGATCGCGCCCTGGATGATCGTCACCCAGGCACCGAAACCGGCGAGGTAGTTCTGCGCGGTCACGATCACCACCGCGCCAGCGATCGGGCCGAAGACGGTGCCCATGCCGCCGATCAGGGTCATCAGCACGACCTCGCCCGACATCGACCAGTGGACGTCGGTCAGCGTCGCGATCTGGAAGACCAGCGCCTTGGTCGCGCCGGCGAGCCCCGACAGCGTCGCCGAAAGCACGAAGACGGCAAGCTTGTACTGGGTCGTCCGATAGCCGAGCGAGACGGCGCGCGGCTCGTTCTCGCGGATCGCCTTGAGCACCTGGCCGAAGGGCGAGTGGATGATCCGGTAGATGAACAGGATCCCGGCGAAGGTGATCGCCAGCACCACGAAATAGAGCGTGAAGTCCGAGCGCAGGTCGATCAGGCCGAAGAGCCGGCCGCGCGGCACCGCCTGGATGCCGTCCTCGCCGCCGGTGAAGGGGGCCTGCAGCGAGAAGAAGTAGATCATCTGCGCGAAGGCGAGCGTGACCATGGCGAAGTAGATGCCCTGACGGCGGATCGCGAGGGAGCCGAACACCACGCCGAGCACCGCTGCCGCCAGCGTCCCGGTGAGGATCGCCAGTTCCGGCGTCAGGCCCCAGACCTTCGCCGCATGCGCCGAGACATAGCTCGCCGCGCCGAAATAGGCGGCGTGGCCGAAGGAGAGCAATCCCCCGAAGCCCAGCAGCAGGTTGAAGGCGCAGGCGAAGAGCGCAAAGCACAGCACCTTCATCAGGAAGACGGGATAGAGCGTGAAGGGCGCGATCAGCGCCACCACGAGAAGCGCCAGGAAGATCATCCGGTGATGATGCGGCATCCCGTGGGCGGATTGCGTGATCTGCAGATCCGCGACGCCGTCGGCGGTCTTTTCGATGTCGGTCATCAGACCGTCCTCCCGAAGAGCCCGGCGGGCTTGACCAGCAGGACGATCGCCATGATCACGAAGATCACCACCGCCGAGGCCTCGGGATAGAACACCCGCGTCAGGCCCTCGACAAGGCCGAGCCCGAAGCCGGTCAGGATCGCGCCGAGGATCGAACCCATGCCGCCGATCACCACCACGGCGAAGACGACGATGATGAGATCGGCACCCATGTTGGGATGGACCGAGTAGATCGGCGCCGCCAGCACCCCGGCGAGCGCCGCGAGCGCCACGCCGAAACCGTAGGTCGCGGTGATCATCAGCGGCACGTTGATGCCGAAGGCGTTGACCAGCGTCGGGTTCTCGGTCGCCGCCCGCAGATAGGCGCCGAGTCGCGTGCGCTCGATCATGTACCAGGTGCCGAAACAGACGACGATCGAGACCGCGATCACCCAGGCGCGGTAGTTGGGCAGGAACATGAAGCCCAGGTTCTGGCCGCCGCGCAACTGCTCGGGGATGGCGTAGGGCTTGCCCGAGATGCCGTATTCGTTGCGCAAGAGCCCCTGGATGATCAGCGCCAGGCCGAAGGTCAGCAAGAGCCCGTAGAGATGGTCGAGATGGTAGAGGCGCGAGATCAGCAGCCTCTCGAGGATGACGCCGGTGAAACCCACCGCGATGGGGACGAGAAACAGCGCATACCAGTAGTTCAGCCCGGTATAGTGCAACAGCATCCACGATCCGAAGGCACCCAGCATGTACTGCGCGCCGTGGGTGAAGTTGATGATGTTCAGGAGCCCGAAGATGATCGCGAGCCCGAGGCTGAGCATGGCGTAGAAGGAGCCGTTGATCAGCCCCAGCAGAAGCTGGCTGAACAAGGCCTGCGGCGTGACGCCGAGAAGATCGAACAGCATGGTCTCCCGTCCCCGTCAGATAGGTGCAACGCGGCGGCGCACCGATCGGCGCGCCGCCGGCATCGCGTGGCCCGTTCTTACTGCACCAGCGGGCAGTTGCCGTCCTCGATCGGGCGGAAGGCGACCTCGGCCGGGATCGTGTTGAGCAGTTCGTAGTAGTCCCAGCGGCCGGTGGACTCGTCGGGCGACTTCACGCGGAACAGGTACATGTCGTGCACCTTGCGGCCGTCGGTGCGGATCACGCCCTGGCCGAAGAGCGGATCGTCCGTCTCCATCTCCTTCATCATCGCCATGACCGCGTCGCTGTCGGCCGAGCCCACCGCCTCGACCGCCTTGAGGTAGTGCAGGACCGAGGCGTAGACGCCGGCATGGATCATCGTCGGCATGTTGCCGTTGCCAAGCTCGGCGAATCGCTGCGAAAACGCGCGGGTGTCGTCGTTCAGATCCCAGTAGAAGGCTTCCGTGAGCACCAGGCCCTGAGCGTCGTCAAGTCCCAGCGCATCGACGTCGGTGATGAAGACCAGAAGCCCCGCGAGCGACTGCCCCGCCTGGACGATCCCGAACTCGGCGGCCTGCATGATCGAGTTGACGGTGTCGCCGCCGGCATTGGCGAGGCCGATGACCTTGGCGCCCGACGCCTGCGCCTGCAGCAGGAACGACGAGAAGTCCTGCCCCGGGAACGGGTGGCGCACGACGCCGAGGACCTGGCCGCCGGTTTCCTCGACCACGGCGCTGGTATCGCGCTCCAGCGCATGGCCGAAGGCGTAGTCGGCGGTGAGGAAGAACCAGGTGTCGCCGCCCACCTCGACCATCGCGCGGCCGGTGCCGTTGGCCAGCGACCAGGTGTCGTAGGTCCAGTGCACGGTGTAGGGCGAACAGGCCGGGCCGGTCAGGTCCGAGGTCGCCGCGCCCGAGACGAGGAAGATCTTCTGCCGCTCGCGCACGATGTCGTTCACGGCGAGCGCCGCCGACGAAGTCGGCACGTCGACGATGACGTCGACGCCGTCCACGTCGATCCACTGCCGCGTCACGGTCGAGGCGACGTCGGGCCGGTTCTGGTGATCGGCCGAGACGACCTCGACCGAGATGCCGCGCTCGGCGGCGCCGAAATCCTCGATCGCCATGCGCGTCGCGATCACCGAACCCTCGCCGGTCAGGTCGGCATAGAGGCCCGAGCGGTCGTTCAGCACCCCGATCTTGACGCTGATCTCCGCCGTCGCGGCGCCGGCCGCGAGCCCGGCTAGCAAGGCGATTGCCGCCGTCGTGGTTGTCTTCCTCATGGTCTCCTCCTCTGCTGCTGCGCCGCCGGTTCTTTCCCGGTTTCGGCGCGGATGGGGGTCACACGCCCAGATAGGCGTGGATCTTGTCGATGCTGGCGTCCATCTCCGCGTTCGGGATCATGTCCACCACCCGTCCCTGCTCGACGATGAAGTGCCGGTCCGCCACGCGCGAGGCGAAGCGGAAATTCTGCTCGACCAGCACGATGGTGAAGCCGTCGCGCTTGAGCCGCTCGATCGTCGCCCCGATCTGCTGCACGATGACCGGCGCCAGCCCCTCGGTCGGCTCGTCCAGGAGCAGCGTCTTCGCCCCGGTGCGCAGGATGCGCCCGATCGAGAGCATCTGCTGCTCGCCGCCCGAGAGCTTGCTGCCCGCGCTGCTGCCGAGGCGCTCGCGCAGGTTCGGAAACAGCTCGAACACCTGCTCCACCGTCAGTCCGCCGGGCTGCACCCTGGGCGGCAGCATCAGGTTCTCCTCGACGTTCAGCGTCGCGAAGATGCCGCGTTCCTCGGGAACATAGCCGATCCCCAGCCGGGCAATCTGCCGCGACGGCATGGCGATCGTCTCGCGGCCGGCATAGACGACAGAGCCGCGGCGCTTGCCGATGATCCCCATGATCGCCTTGAGCGTCGTCGACTTGCCCGCGCCGTTGCGGCCGAGAAGCGTGACCACCTCGCCCTGACCGACATCGAAGGAGAGCTTGTGCAGCACATGGCTCTCGCCGTACCAGGCTTCGAGATCGCGCACCTGCAGAAGCGGCGCGCCGCCGGTCGGGGCCGTCTCGGCCGCGGCGGGCAGGGTTTCAGTCATGGCCGGCCCCGATATAGGCTTCGATCACGCGCGGATCCTTCGAGACCGTGGCATAATCGCCCTCGGCCAGGACCTTGCCGCGCGCCAGCACGGTGATCGTGTCGGAAAGGTTGGCGACCACCGACAGGTTGTGTTCGACCATCAGGACCGTGCGGTCCCGGGAGATCCTGCGGATCAGCGCCGAGATGCGGTCGATGTCCTCCGGCGTCATCCCGGCCATCGGCTCGTCGAGCAGCAGCATCTCCGGCTGCAGGGCCAGGGTGGTGGCGATCTCCAGCGCGCGCTTGCGGCCGTAGGACAACTCCACCGCGGGCGTGCGGGCAAAGGCGAGCACCCCGACGCTGTCGAGCAGTTCCCGCGCTTCCTCGTCGTAATCGGTCAGCATTCGCTCGGAACGCCAGAAATCGAAGCTGTCCCCGCGCCGCCGCTGCAGGGCGATGCGCACGTTCTCCAATGCGGTGAGGTTGGGAAACACCGCCGAAATCTGGAACGAGCGCCCGATCCCCAGCCGCGCCACGTCGGCGGGCTGCATGCTGGTGATGTCGCGCCCGCGATAGACGATCGAACCCGATGTCGGGGTGAGGAATTTGGTCAGTAGGTTGAAGCAGGTCGTCTTGCCGGCGCCGTTGGGCCCGATCAGGGCGTGGATGCTCCCCTCGCGCACGTCGAAGCTGACGCCGTCGACGGCGCGAAAGCCGCTGAACTCCTTGCTCAGGTCCTTCGCCGAAAGAATCGCTGTCCCGGTCATCGCCGTGCCAAGCCCCCGCCTTCCTCCCCGGCCGTGCCTGCGCCCGCGACAAGAAGACCAAGCGGCACCAGGACCCACAATCCGTATAAATACGTATACGCGACTTCCGCGATCCGCCAAGCCCGTATCTTCGCAAGCGGGCGACTCCGCCCGGAACCGCCCGGTTGCGCCTTGGCCGGCCCATGCTAAGCTCGCGTAGCGTGCCGCCGAGGCACGTCGCCGGGGTGTCGGAAATGACCGTCTTGACCGAGGCTGCAGCACTGGCTTTCGCGCATGCGCCGGTCGGCCTGATCGTTGCCCGCCATCGGATCATCGAGGCGAGCAATGCCCGCGTCTGCGAGATATTCCAGTTCCGCGAGGGCGAGATCGACGGGCAGTCGCTGTCGCTGCTCTACCCGTCGCAGGACGAGTTCGAGCGCATCGGGCGCATCGGACATCGCTGCATGATCCATACCGGCCGCTACGACGACGAACGCATCATGCGCCGCCGCGGCGGTGAACTCTTCTGGTGTCGCGTGCGTGGCCAGTCGCTGACTCCGGAGGATCCCTTCGCGCATTCGGTGTGGAGCTTCGCCGACATTTCCGAACGCCGCCCGATCAGCCGTCTGACGACCCGCGAGCGCGAAGTGTCGATGCTGCTGGTTCGCGGGATGACGACGAAGGAAATCGCCCGCGAACTGGCGATCTCGCCGCGCACGGCCGAGGCACATCGGGCGCGTCTGCTGCAGAAGCACGCGGCGCGCAACAGCGCCGAACTGATCTCGCGCCTGACCGGCGCCCCGCTCTGAGCCCGGAACCGAGGAGAACTCCGCCGATGTCGTCACCGCTCCCCCGCGTCACCTATGCCAATATCCGGGCCGACTTCTCGGCCGTGCACGATCTGCTCGACGATCTGATCCCGGCGGTTCGAGCCGGCGCCCTGGGCCGCGAGCGGCTGCATCTGATCGGCGGCGAGCCGGTTGCCGACGGGCCGGTCTACGAGGCACCCTGCCCGATCGACACCCGCATTGCCCTCGGCCGGTTCCACGCCGGCGACGCCGCGACCGTGGATCGGGCCGTGGCGGCGGCGCGCGCGGCGCATCCGGGCTGGAAGGCGCTTGGCTGGCCGGCGCGGGTGGCGCGGGTGCGGGCGCTCGCCGACGCGCTCGATGCCCGCAAGCACGAACTGGCCGCGGCCTGCCTGCTCGAGGTCGGCAAGTCGCGCATGGAAGCGGTCGGCGAGGCCGAGGAGGCCGTCGACCTTGCCCGCTACTACTGCGACGAGATGGAGGCGAATGCCGGCTTCGTCCGCCCGATGCAGCGCGCCTTCGCCAACGAGGAGACGACCGACAGGCTGTGCCCGGTGGGCGTCTTCGCCGTGATCGCGCCGTTCAACTTCCCGCTGGCGCTGTCGGTCAACATGATCTCGGCTGCGCTGGTTGCCGGCAACAGCGTGGTCTACAAGCCCAGCGAGGCCGCGGGGCTGACCGGCGCGCTTCTGGTCGAGGTGGCGCAGCAGGCCGGCCTGCCGCCAGGCGTGCTGAACCTGGTGACGGGCCAGGCCGCCACCGGCGCGGCGCTGGCCGGGCATCCGGGGATCGACGGCATCGCCTTCACCGGCAGCCACGCGGTCGGCATGGGGATACTGCGGGCCGTGGCCGCCGGGCCGCACAATCGCCCGGTGATCGCCGAGATGGGCGGCAAGAACCCGACCTATGTCACCCGGAGCGCCGATCTCGATATCGCCGCGGAGGGGGTGATGCGCTCGGCCTTCGGGCTCCAGGGCCAGAAATGCTCGGCCGGCTCCAAGGTCTATGTCGCCGCCGAGGTGCATGACGACTTCCTCGCGCGCCTGGTCGAGCGCGCCGCCGCGATCCGCATCGGCGATCCGGCCGAGCGCGACGTCTTCATGGGGCCGGTGATCGGCCCGAAGGCGCTCGCGCGCTTCACCGCCGCCTGCGACGAGGCCCGGCGCGACGGGCGCATCATGCACGGCGGCGACCGGCTCTCGGGCGGGCTCTTCGACCACGGCGCCTATGTCGAGCCGACGATCGTCGCCGGACTCGCCGCCGATCACCGCCTGAACCGCGAGGAGCTGTTCCTGCCATTTCTGACCGTGCTGCCCTTCGACGATCTGGCCGGCGCGATCGCCGACGGCAATTCCGTCGCCTACGGGCTGACCGCCGGGATCTACGCCCGCGACGAGGCCGAACTCGACCGGTTCCTCGACACGGCCGAGGCCGGGGTCCTCTATGCCAACCGCGCCAGCGGCGCGACCACCGGCGCCTGGCCCGGTATCCAGACCTTCTGCGGCTGGAAGGGATCGGGCGTCAGCAGCAAGGGCGGGCTCGGGCCCTACTACCTGCCGCAGTTCATGCGCGAGCAGAGCCTGACGATCTGGCGCGCGTGATGCCAGGCCACCCGGCACCGGCCCGCAGCCGGCCGCAGGTGCCGCGCGGCGCAAGACGGCGGTGGGGGCGGCCCGTCAGCGGGCGCGGGGACGGGCCCAGTTCATCCGGGCAAGGCGCGGGTCGGGGGCGAAGGCATCGGGGGCGAATTCGAGCCCGAGGCTCGGATGTTCCCGCAGGGCCTGGGCGCCGTTCGGGCCGATCCGGATGCGCCAGGTCTGACGGTCGACCGGCTCGGCGGAACTGAAGGCGCGGCAGGTCAGCACCGCGAGATTCATGCCCTTCGCAGGGTCGCGTGCGGAAGCGTAGCGAATGATCCCGGCGCCGATGGCGCGCGCCTCATCGGCCAAGGCCTGGCAGGCGGCGTAGTCGGTCGGATCGGTCCAGGCATGGCGGTCAGCCGCCAGGCGTCCCGCCGTCAGGTCCAGCGCCACGGGTGTCGCCAGATCCGCCGAGAAGGCGGTGTACTCGGCGGCATCATCGGGAAACGGGGTGTCCGGGCTCTCGGCATAGAAGAGGAAACGGTAGAAGACCATCTCGGCCGCCGCCGTCTCGGGCGCCTCCGCGCCGTACCAGACCCCGGGGGTCAGCCCCGCACGGCGGAACCGCGACCCGGCCGGATAGGGGCGGTAGCGGAAGGGCGTGGCCAGGAGGTAATCGAGGTGACGGCAATCCTCGGGCAATGGCGGCTTGGTCGCCTCGAGGATATCCTCCAGCGCCGCCTGTTCTGCCAGGCTGTCGACAAGCTTCAGGGTCGAGACCCGGTGCTGGGCCTCGACGAACCGCCAGGCAGGGCCCGCGTAGCTTCGCGCCTCAGAGCGGAGCGCGTCTTGAGTCCAGATAGGCCGTGACATCGACCAGCCCCTGCACCTGCGCCATGCGCTCCACCGGCCTTGCCGCGAGCGCCTTGTTGGGGGCTTCCAGCCAGTGCCGCGCCACCGCCTCGTCGCCGCCGGTGATCGCGTCGAGGGACCGGAAGGTCCGAACGAGCAGCGCGGCGAGCTCGAAGGGCTTCGTGCCCGACTCGAGCAGCCTCTCGCCGCGCTTCCAGCGCGAGACGGTCGCTTCGGAGACGCCGACGATGTCGGCCAGCTGGCGGCCCGAAAGGCCGAGACGGTCAGCTGCACGCAGTGCGGCCTTGGTCAGCACGGCGCCGGCCTCGGGGTTGCGGGCGTTCTGTTGGGCAAGGGCCATGATTCACTCCTTTCCGATGAAAATATAGTATAATCTTCTTTCACAGGAAAGGGTAAAGTAGCCGATGTCCTCGCTTCCGCACCGGCCGTGCCCTTCGCCGATCCGAGCCTCGGGCGGGGAACCGTCAACATCGCCAACGATCTCGGTCCCGGCTGGTCCGCGCAGTCCCGCGCTCCCCCGTCGCGCGCCGCCTTGGCAGGGGCCAGCGGAAACGGAACAGACCGTGTCGGGACCGAGAAGGATGGCTGCTCAGCCTCATCAGCGCATGTCCCGCTTGCCTGTCGCACCGGAAAGCTGAACCAGGCCACCGAGATTGCCGGAAATGGTAGGCCCGGAGGGACTCGAACCCCCAACCAAGGCGTTATGAGCGCCCTGCTCTGACCATTGAGCTACGGGCCCGGCCTGGTGACCTGCTAGCAGATTGCCTGCGCAGGTCAAGAATTTGCGGCCACGCGGCGTTGACATGGCGCGGCCGGCGGGAGCAAATGCCCCGGATCGGGGGGAGGCGGGCATGGCGGACAGCACGTTCGGCGCATCGGCCTATGGTGGGCCGGGCTGGCAGGGCCGCGCGGGAGCGCATCGGGACGAGATCGGATCGCTCTGGGCGGGTTGCGGGATAGACAGCGAATTCGCGCCCCTGCGCGCGGTCGTCATGCACGCGCCCGGGCCGGAACTCGGCGCGGCCGATCCCGAAGCGGAGAACCTGCTCGACCGGATCGACTGGCAGCGCGCGGCGGCGCAGCACGCGGCGATCGTCGCCGCCTATCGCGCGGCGGGCGTGACGGTGCATGCGGTCGCGCCCGATGGCGCGCCGAGCGCGAACCAGATGTTCTGCGCCGACCTGATGGCGGCGACGCCGGAGGGGGTGATCCTGGCCCGGCCGGCCTCGGCCGCGCGGGCGGGCGAGGAACGCCGGGTCGCGCGCCGGCTTGCCGATATCGGCGTGCCGATCCTCGCCACGCTGACCGGTCGCGCGACCTTCGAGGGGGCCGATCTGATGTTCCTCGATCCGAAGACCGCGATCATCGGGCGGGGGTTGCGCACGAACGACGCCGGGGTCGCGCAGGTCGTGGCGGTTCTGGCGCGGATCGGGATCGAGGCGCTGGTCGTCGACATGCCCTTCGGCACGATGCACCTGATGGGCATGCTGCGTATCGCCGATGCCGATCTCGCCATCGCCTGGCCGCGGCGCACGCCCTTCGCCGCGGTGGAGGCGCTGCGCGCGCGGGGCTACCGGGTCGCCTTCCTGCCCGAAGAGGACGAGGTGATCCGCAACCGGGGTATGAATTTCGTCACGCTGGCGCCGCGGCGGATCCTGATGGTCGGCGGCTGCGACCGGGCGCGGGGCTTCTACGAGGATCTCGGGATCGCCTGCACCGAGGTGGACTGCTCCGAACTCGCCAAGGCCGCCGGCGCCATCGGGTGCCTGACCGGCGTCCTGCACCGCGCGCCCGACGGGCGCTGAAGCGGTTTCCGGTGCCGGACGCGCAACCGCCGTCGGCGGCGCGCCCGCCGTCGCCCGAACGGGTGCGCCGCCCGAGCCGGCCTCGGGGCGGGCGCGCGGTGATCAGTCGGTGACCCGTTCGAAGACCCGCCAGTCGGGCAGGCCGAGCCCGTCGGGCCAGGGATAGACTTCGGGGAAGTTGAAATAGACGACGCCGACCAGGTCGGGGAAGAGATCGCCGACCTGGCGCACCTCGTTCTCCCAGGCCTCGACATATTCCGCG
>SLPP01000223.1 GCA_007131945.1 Paracoccaceae bacterium
CGTGCGCTCTGCGCGGGGGCGCTGCCGCAAATGCCGCGCGTCAAGACCCGCCCGCCGCTTCATACCCGCCCGCCGCTTCATCTTGCCAGGAAAAAAACGCCAACACCCCGCTTGATCCCGCCCCCACCCGTCCCCCGGAGCGCCGCCCCTCGGTCAACACCGTCGCAACCCACCGCGCGCTTCTGCCATACGCCTGCCATACGCCTGCCAGCGCCCCGCGCCCCCGCGCAGAGCGCACGACGAAAAACCGCGCGCAGGGGCTGCGCGCGGCGGATCTGTCGGTCGATTTCGGCGTCAGGCGGCGTGCACCTTCGGGCCGCTCAGCGGCGGATGCCTAGGCGCTGGATCAGGTTGCGGTAGCGCCCCTCGTCCTTGGCCTTGAGGTAGTCCAGCAGCTTGCGGCGCTGGGCGACCATCATCAGAAGGCCACGGCGCGAGTGGTTGTCCTTCTTGTGGCTCTTGAAATGCTCGGTCAGCGTGCCGATGCGCGAGGTCAGGATCGCGACCTGCACCTCGGGCGAGCCGGTATCGCCCTCATGCGTCGCGAATTCCTTGATGACGCGGGCCTTTTCTTCGACGGTGATCGACATCGGGGTCTCCTGTTCAAGGGGTTCAAGGCGCAGGCCGGGATGTCGTCCAGCAGGGCCCGTGGAGGGGTCTCCCCGACTCGAGCGCCGGGGATGCGGGCGTATAGGCCAAAGCGGGGCGACCGTCAACGCTGCGCGGTCTGCCAGCCGGGATGGATCCAGGGTTCGAGGTTCGACCGCGGCAGCGGCGGCCGGCCGAGGATATGGTCGGCGATCTTCTCGCCCGCCATGATCGTCGGCGCGTTGAGGTTGCCGTTGGTGATGCGCGGGAAGATCGAGCTGTCGGCGACGCGCAGCGCCTCGACCCCGATCACCCGGCCCTGGCCGTCGACCACCGCCATCGGGTCGTCGCGCCGGCCCATCTTCGCCGTGCCGCAGGGGTGGTAGGCGCTCTCGACATGCGCGCGGATGAAGGCGTCGAGCGCGGCGTCGTCCTGCGCGTCCTCGCCCGGCTGGATCTCGCCCGCCACGAATTCCGCCATCGCCGGCTGCGCCATGATCTCGCGGGTGAGGCGAATGCAGGTGCGGAACTCCTCCCAGTCGTCGGGATGCGACATGTAGTTGAAGCGGATCAGCGGGTCGGCCGCGGGATCGGCCGAGCGCAGCCGCACCGTGCCCCGGCTCTTCGAGCGCATCGGCCCGACATGGACCTGGAAGCCGTGCCCCTCGGCCACCGCCTTGCCGTCGTAGCGCACGGCGATGGGAAGGAAATGGTACTGGATGTCCGGGTAGTCGATGCCGGCGCGCGAGCGGATGAAGGCGCAGGCCTCGAACTGGTTCGAGGTGCCGGGGCCGCGGCCGAGGAAGAGCCATTGCGCACCGACCCAGGCCTTGCCCAGAAGGCTCCAGTACCTGTAGAGGGTGATCGGCTTTTTCGAGGCAAACTGCAGGTAGATCTCGAGATGGTCCTGAAGGTTGCCGCCGACGCCAGGGCGGTCGGCGACCACCCCGATCCCGTGCGCGGCGAGGTGATCGGCGGGCCCGATGCCCGAGAGCATCAGCAGCTTCGGCGTGTTGATCGACGAGGCCGCCAGGATCACCTCGCGCCGCGCCGTCACCTGCCGCCCGCCGGCCAGCTGCACGCCCGTGGCGCGCCCGCCCTCGAGGATGACACGCTCGGCCAGCCCGCGCACCAGCCGCGCGCGGCCGGTCCTCAGCGCCGGGCGCAGATAGGCCTGCGCCACCGACCAGCGCCGCCCGCGCCAGATCGAGGCCTCCATCGCGCCGAAGCCCTCCTGCCGGGCGCCGTTGTAGTCGTGCGTGCGCGGATAGCCGGCCTCGATCCCGGCCTCGATGAAGGCGTCGAAAAGCGGGTTCTCGCGCGCGCCGCGGGTGATGTGCATCGGCCCGTCATGCCCGCGCCAGGCGCCGTTGCCGGGGGCGTCGCGGCCGGCATCGGCGGCGCCGTGCCAGCATTCGAGCCGCCTGAAATAGGGCAGGACATCGGCGAAGGACCAGCTCTCGGCCCCCGCCTCGGCCCAGTGGTCGAAGTCGCGCGCGTGGCCCCGCACCCAGACCATGCCGTTGATGCTGGAGGATCCGCCGATGACCTTGCCGCGCGGCACCGGCAGGATGCGGCCGCCGAGCGCCGGCTCGGGCTCGGTCTTCAGCCCCCAGTCGTAGAGCGACATGTTCATCGGATAGCTCAGCGCGCCGGGCATCTGGATGAAGGGTCCGGCATCGGAGCCGCCGTATTCGACGACGATCACCGAATGCCCGGCCTCGGCCAGCCTATAGGCCACCGCCGCCCCGCCCGAGCCCGCGCCCACGACCACGAAATCCGCGTCCATCTTCGCCTCCAAGGGGTCCGGCCGGGTCGAGGCGCGTCGCATCCACGCCCTCGACGCGCTCGGGGCCCGCCCGACCATCGAACCGGCGGGTTCGGGACAGATCGGCCCCTGAACCGCCATTCCGCAAACCCGGCCGTCGAACCGGCCGGAAACCTCAATAGGGGGCGTCCACCGGCCCCATGCCCACGTAGACCGTCCTGACCTGCGTGTAGTGTTCCAGCGCCGCGTGCCCGTTCTCGCGACCGACGCCCGAGAGCTTGACACCGCCGAAGGGTGCCTCCACCGGCGTCAGGTTGTAGGCGTTGATCCAGCATGTCCCCGCCTGCAGCCGCCCGATCACCCGATGCGCGCGCGCCAGGTCCTGCGTGAAGACCCCCGCCGACAGCCCGAACTCGGTGGCGTTGGCCCGCGCGACCACTTCGTCCTCGTCGTCGAAGTCGAGGACCGACATGACCGGGCCGAAGACCTCTTCCCGGGCGATGGCCATCGCGTCGGTGACATCGGCGAAGACCGTGGGCGCGACGTAGAAGCCGGGGCGGTTGAGCCGCTGCCCGCCGGTCACCAGCCGCGCCCCTTCGGCGCGCGCGCCCTCGATATGGCCGAGCACCTTCTCCATCTGCGCGGCGCTGACCAGGGGGCCCATCTGCGTATCCTCGTCGAGCGGGTCGCCAAGCCGGATCGCCTCGGTCCGCGCCTTCAGCCGGTCGAGAAAGCGGTCCTTGATGCGGCGCTGCACGAAGACCCGCGTGCCGTTCGAGCAGACCTGCCCCGAGGAGTAGAAGTTGCCCAGCATCGCCCCGCCGATCGCGTCCTCGAGGCTGGCATCCTCGAAGACGATCAGCGGTGACTTGCCGCCCAGTTCCATCGTCACATGCCGGATCCCCTCGGCCGCCGCGGCATAAACCCTTCGGCCCGTCGGCACCGAGCCCGTCAGCGAGACCTTGGCGATGCGCGGGTCACTCACCAGCGCCGCGCCCAGATCGCCGTGGCCCTGCAGCACGTTGAAGAGCCCCGCGGGCAGCCCGGCCTCGGTCAGGATCGCGGCGACCTGCAGCGCCGAAAGCGGCGTCGTCTCGGAGGGTTTGAAGATCATCGCGTTGCCGAAGGCGAGCGCCGGGGCGGCCTTCCAGCAGGCGATCTGCGTCGGGTAGTTCCAGGCGCCGATGCCGAGGCAGACACCCAGTGGCTCGCGCGTCGTATAGACGAAGTCGCGTCCCTGCGGAATGGTCTGGCCGGTCACGGTGGGCGCGAAGCCGGCGAAATATTCCAGCGCGTCGGCACCCGAGGCGGCGTCGGCGACCAGCGTCTCCTGCAGGGGCTTGCCGGTGTCGAGGGTCTCCAGGATCGACAGCTCGCGGTTGCGTTCGCGGATGATGTCGGCGGCGCGGCGCAGGATGCGGCCGCGCTCGACCGGTCGCCGCGCCGCCCATTCGGCCTGCGCCCGCACCGCCGCGTTCAGCGCCCGTTCAACCAGCGCCGGGGTCGCGGCATGGAGCCGCGCGATCACCGCGCCATCGGCCGGGTGCACCACCTCGATCGGCGCGCCGGCGAGATCTTCGACGAAGGCGCCGTCGATGTAGTGGCTGGCTTCGGGCTGGGCATTCAACGTCATCGCGTCATTCTCCGCGCGGAAAGCGCTGGCTTTCCTCCAGCACGTTCAGGTCCATGTGGTTGCGCATGTAGCGTTCCGAGGCGCGCTGCAGCGGCTGGTGGTCCCAGGGGTAGTAGGCACCGTTCCTCAGCGCCTCGTAGACCACCAGCCGCCGCGCCTGGCTCTCGCGCACGGCGCCGTCATAGGCGTCGAGGTCCCAGCGCGCGGCGGCCTCAGCGCGGAAGCTCTCGAGCGTCTCGGCCCGGGCGGGGTCGGCGGCGAGGTTCAGGCTTTCATGCGGGTCGGCCGAGAGGTCGAAGAGTTGCTCGGGATCGGCCGGGCAGGCGGTGTATTTCCACCGCCCCCGGCGCAGCGCCACCATCGGCGCGACCGAGCCCTCGGCGGCGTATTCCATTGCCACCGTTCCGCGTTCCGCGCCGCCGGCGACCGGCAGCAGGCTTTCGCCATCGATCCAGGGCGCGACCGCGTCGAGCGGCACGCCGGCGAGTTCGGCGAGCGTCGGCAGCACGTCCATCGTCGATACCGGTGCCTCGACGAGCCCCGCCCCCAGCCCCGGCGCGGCGAGCATCAGCGGCACGCGCGCCGAACCCTCGCGAAAGCTCATCTTGAACCAGAGCCCGCGCTCGCCGAGCATGTCGCCGTGATCCGAGAGGAACACGACGACCGCCTCCTGCCGCGTATCCTCGAGCACCTGCAGGATCGCGCCGATCTTGTCGTCGAGATACGAGATGTTGGCGAAATAGCCGCGCCGCGCGCGGGCGATGTGGTCCCCGGTGATGGTGAAGTTGCGCCAGTCGTTGGCGTCGAAGAGGCGCTTTCCGTGCGGGTCCTGCGCCTCGTAGCCCGGGTCGGGCACTTCGGGCAGCGGGTGGTCGCAGTGCTCGTAGAGTTCCCAGTACCGGCGGCGGGCGACATAGGGGTCGTGGGGATGGGTGAAGCTGACCGTCAGGCACCATGGCCGGTCGTCATGGCCGCGTGCCAGATCGTAAAGCTTCGCCATCGCGTGATGGGCGACCTCGTCGTCGTATTCCATCTGGTTGGTGATCTCGGCGACGCCGGCGCCGGTGATCGAGCCGAGGTTGTGATACCACCAGTCGATCCGCTCGCCCGGCCTGCGCCAGTCCGGGGTCCAGCCGAAATCGGCGGGGTAGATGTCGGTCGTCAGCCGCTCCTCGAACCCGTGCAGCTGGTCGGGGCCGACGAAATGCATCTTGCCCGAAAGCGCGGTGTGGTAGCCCGCCCGGCGCAGGTGGTGGGTGTAGCAGGGGATGCTGGAGGCGAATTCGGCGGCGTTGTCGTAGACCCGCGTGCGCGAAGGCAACTGCCCTGACATGAAGCTCGCCCGCCCCGGCGCGCAGAGGGGGCTGGCGGTATAGGCATTGGCGAAGCGGACCGAGCGGTCGGCGAGCCGCCTGAGGTTCGGCGCGTGCAGCCAGTTGGCTGGCCCGTCGGGAAAGAGCGTGCCGTTGAGCTGATCGACCATCAGCACGAGGATGTTCGGCCGCGCGCTCATGCGCCGCGCCCCAGTTCGGCGTCCAGATATGCCTCGACCTGCCGGGCGGCGGCGACCCCGTCGGGCGAGGACGGGCCGAGGGCCGCATGCAGGTAGACCCCGTCGATCATCGCCGCGATCCCCTGGGCGACCGAGCCCGCCCGGTCCCCCAGCACCGGGCGCAGCGCGTGGCGAAGGTTCGACACCATCCGCCGCTGATAGATGCGCAGAAGCCGGCGCGCCTGGTCCTGCGACTGGGCGAGGACGTAGAAGTTGAGCCAGGCCGCGATCACCTCGCGCCGGAAGTTCGCCGGGCTGAAGGAGGCCCGGATCACCGCCCGCGCCCGCCCCGCCGATCCTTCAGCCCCCCCCTCGGCGGCGGCCAGCGCCCCGCGCACCTCGGCCCCGTAGAGCCGCAGCACGTCGCGCATCGCGGCGAGGAACAGCGCTTCCTTCGAGCCGAAATAGTGATGCGCCAGCGCCGAGGACATGCCGGCGCGCTTGGCGATCCGGCTGACCGTCACCTCCAGCGAGCCCGCCTGGCCGATCTCGGCGATTGTGGCCTTGATCAGCGACGCGCGTCGTATAGGCTCCATCCCGAGCTTGGGCATCGATCCATCCGGGGGCTGAGAAAAGACTTGCAGCACTGGTAGACGATTGTTTATTGACTCGTCAATCAACAAAAACGCCAGAAACAACCGACAGGAGATCCACATGCATCGCCGTACCCTGATCGCCGCCACGACCGCGCTGACGCTGGCCGGGCTGCCGGCACTCGCCAGCGAGCACGAATGCGCCACCGTCCGCTTTTCCGACGTCGGCTGGACCGACATCACCGCGACCACGGCGGTGGCGACGACGATCCTCGACGCGCTCGGCTACGACACGCATGTGCTGGTCCTGTCGGTGCCGGTGACCTACACCTCGCTGGCGAACGGCGATATCGACGTCTTCCTCGGCAACTGGATGCCGACGATGGAGGCCGACATCGCGCCCTACCGCGAGGCCGGCACCGTCGATACCGTGCGCCGCAACCTGACTGGTGCGAAATACACGCTTGCCGCCAATGCCCACGCGGCGGAACTGGGCATTTCGGATTTCGCCGACATCGCCGCGCATCACGACGCGCTCATGGGCCGGATCTACGGCATCGAGCCGGGCAATGATGGCAACCGGCTGATCATCGACATGATCGAGGCGGGCGCCTTCGGCCTGGGCGAGTTCCAGCTGGTCGAGAGCTCGGAACAGGGGATGCTCAGCCAGGTCGCCCGCGCAGAGCGGCGCGGCGAGCCGGTGATCTTCCTCGGCTGGGAGCCGCATCCGATGAACGCCAATTTCGAGATGGTCTATCTCTCGGGCGGCGACGACTGGTTCGGCCCCGACTATGGCGGCGCCGAGGTCTTCACCAATACCCGCGCCGGCTATGTCGAGGACTGCCCGAATGTCGGCCGGTTCCTGCAGAACCTCGAATTCACGCTGTCGCTGGAAAACGAGATCATGGCGATGATCCTCGACGACGGCATGGACCCGAACGACGCCGCCCGCGCCTGGCTTGCCGAGAATCGCGAAGTCCTTGGCCCCTGGCTCGAGGGCGTGACGATGCGCGACGGCTCGGACGGCGCGATGGACGCCGTGCTGGCGGCGCTCGACTGACCCGATGCCCCGGCCGGTGCGCCGGGGCCTTCTTCTGAACCGGACCCAAGATGCTCGACCGGCTGCAAGGCGCCATCCTCGACGCGAAGATCCCGGTCGGCCGGTCGGTCGCCGACGCGTTCATCTGGCTGCAGGACAGCTTCATCGGTTTCTTCGATGGGCTGGAATACGGGTTGCGGCAGGGGATCACAGCGCTCTCGACGGCGCTGACCACGCCGCATCCGCTGGTCCTGATCGCGATCTTCGCGGCGATCACCTGGCTCTTGCAGCGCCGGCTGGTACCGGTCGTGATCGTCACCGGATGCGCACTCTTCGCGCTCAACCAGGGCTACTGGCTGCTCACGATGCAGACGCTGACCCTGGTGCTGGGCTCGTGCTTCGTCTGCATGGCGATCGGCGTGCCGCTCGGCATCTACTCGGCGCACCATCCGCGCTTCTACCGGGGGCTGACGCCGGTCCTCGACCTGATGCAGACGCTGCCGACCTTCGTCTACCTGATCCCGGTGCTGGTGCTTTTCGGCCTGGGCATGGTGCCGGGGCTGGTGGCGACGGTGATCTTCGCCATGCCCGCGGCGATCCGGCTGACCGAACTCGGCATCCGCTCGACCCCGACCGCGCTCTCCGAGGCGGCGACGGCATTCGGCGCGACCACCACCCAGCGCATCCTCAAGGTCGAGCTTCCCTGGGCCTTCCCGCAGATCATGACCGGGCTCAACCAGACGATCATGCTGTCGCTCTCGATGGTGGTCATCGCCGGCCTCGTCGGCGCGCCGGGGCTCGGTGTGCCGGTCGTCCGCGCGCTCAACCAGGTCAATGCCTCGCTCGGCTTCGAATCGGGCGCGGTGATCGTCGCCGTCGCCATCATGCTCGACCGGATGCTGCGGGTGGAGCGCAAGGCATGAGCGCCGCCGTTTCCTTCCGCCACGTCTCGATCGTCTTCGGCGACAACCCGTGGAAGGCGATCCCACTGATGGAGACGGGGCAGAGCCGCTCCGACATCCAGAAGGCGACGGGGCAGGTGCTGGGCGTTCACGACTGCACGCTCGACGTGGCCGAGGGCGAGATCGTGGTGCTGATGGGGCTCTCGGGCTCGGGCAAGTCGACGCTCCTGCGCGCAGTCAACGGGCTGAACCCGATCGTGCAGGGCGACGTCCTGGTCAATGACGGCAAGGAGATGGTCAGCGTCCCCAACGCCAATGCCCGGACCCTGCGGCGGCTCAGGATGCATCACGTGGCGATGGTCTTCCAGCAGTTCGGCCTGCTGCCCTGGCGCACGGTGCGCGAGAATGTGGGGCTGGGCCTGGAACTGGCGGGCATGGGCCGGCGCGCGCGCGCCGAACGCGTGGCCGAGCAGCTGGAACTCGTCGGCCTCAGCCAATGGGCCGACCGCAGGGTGAGCGAGCTTTCGGGCGGGATGCAGCAGCGCGTCGGGCTGGCGCGCGCCTTCGCCACGCGCGCGCCGATCCTGTTGATGGACGAGCCCTTCTCGGCGCTCGACCCGCTGATCCGGACGCGGCTGCAGGACGAGCTTCTGGACCTGCAGAAGCGGCTGAAACGCACCATCATCTTCGTCAGCCATGACCTCGACGAGGCCTTCAAGCTCGGCAACCGCATCGCCATCCTCGAAGGCGGGCGGATCATCCAGGCCGGCACGCCGGGCGAGATCTACACTCGGCCCGCCAACGACTACGTCGCCGATTTCGTGGCGCATATGAACCCGCTCGGCGTGCTCTGCGCGCGCGACGCCGCCGTGCCCGCCCCGAGCCCGGCGCCCGCCGGCCGGATGCTCGACGCCGGCACCCCCCTGCGCGACGCGATGGTTGCGCTGGTCGAGAACCGGGCGCCGATCCTGCTGACCGACAAGGGCCGGGTCTGCGGCGCGCTCACCGAGGCGAGCGCCATCGCGGCGCTGACCGCCCGGCGCGGGCACGGGGGCGAAGGGCTGCGCTGAGCCCGCCCTGCAACCGGGGCCGGGCACGGAACGGGCGGCTTGACCGGGGCCGGTGTTCCACTTTATCCTCATCTCCGTTCCGCTTGATGGAACGATTCCGACGGATGCACCAGACATCCGCGGAAAGGGGAGGAACCGATGCCGGCTGCGCAGGGCGCGTCGTTGCGAACCATCGACCGGGCGGCCACGGTGCTGCGCGCGCTCGCCGCCGGGCCGGGCGCGGGCATGCGACTTGCCGATGTCACCGCCGAAGTGGGTCTGGGCAAGGCGACCGTCCACCGGCTGCTCGGGGCGCTGGCCGAGGTCGGCTTCATCGAGGTCGACCCGCATGAGAAGCGATACCGGCTGGGCTTTGCGCTCTACGCGCTGGGCCGCACGGCGCGCCGCTTCCGGGTGGTCGATCTGGCCGGGCCGGCGCTGGAACGGCTGGCCGAGGCGACCGGCGACACCGTCTATCTCTCGATCCGCGACGGCGACGAGGCGCTTTGCGTCGATCGCCGCACGGGCAGCTACCCGATCCGCACGCTGACCCTCGACGTCGGCGACCGGCGGCCGCTCGGTGTGGGCGCGGGTTCGCTGGCGCTGCTCGCCTTCGAGCCGCCGGCCGAGATCGCGCGCCTGCTCGCTTCTGGCCGGCGCGCGGAATACCCGCAGTTCGACGGGCCGCGGCTGCGCCGGATGGTCGAGGAGACGCGCGCAGCGGGTTTCAGCTTCAACGACGGGCGGATCGTCAGCGCCATGTGCGCCCTCGGCGTGCCGGTGATCGCGCCGGATGGCGGCGTCGTGGCGGCGCTGTCGATCGCCGCGATCCGCGAGCGGATGAACCCGGCGCGGCGCGCCGAACTGGTCGAACTCCTGCGCGCGGAGGCGGCGGGGCTCTCCCGCGCGCTTGCCCCCGAGGCCGGGCCCGCGGCGAGGAGGCAGACCGGATGAAGACGACGGCGAACCTGGACCTGCCGCGGATGCAGGCGCTGCACGCGATGATGTGGCGCATCCGCGCCTTCGAGGAGGCGGCGATCGCGGCGCAGCGCCAGGGGCTGGTGCTCGGCGCGATCCATCCCTCGATCGGGCAGGAGGCGGTCGCGGCCGGCATCTGCGCCAATCTGGCGACGGACGATCTGCTGCTCTCGACGCATCGCGGCCACGGCCACACGCTGGCCAAGGGCGCCGACGCCCGCGCCATGATGCGCGAGCTTTTCGGGCGCGCGGGCGGCACCTGCGGCGGCAAGGGCGGCTCGATGCACATCGCCGATTTCGGCGTCGGCATGCTGGGCGCGAACGGCGTCGTCGGCGCCAACATCCCGATCGCGGTGGGCGCGGCGCAGGCGCTGAAGCTGCGCGGATCGGGCGCCATCGTCGCCTGCATCTTCGGCGACGGCGCGATCAATCGCGGACCGTTCCTCGAGGGGCTGAACTGGGCGCGCGTCTTCGACCTGCCGGTGCTCTTCGTCTGCGAGGACAACGGCTTTTCCGCCACCACCCGCACCAGGGACCTGACCGGCGGGCCGGGCGCCGCGGCGCGTGCCGAAAGCCTGGGAATTCCGGCCAGGAGCCTCGACGGTAACGACCTGATCGCGCTCGATACCGCCGCCCGCGACGCCATCGCCGGGGTCCGCTCGGGTGGCGGTCCGCGCTTCCTGCACTGCCGCACCTACCGGATCAGCGGCCATACCGCGGTCGATCCCGCCACCTATCGCACCGAAGAGGAGGTCGAGGACTGGCGCCGCGGCTGTCCGATCGACCGGCTGGCCGGGGCGCTCGAACTCGCCGGTGTCGAGCCGGCCGCGCTCGAGGCGGCCCGCCGGGAAGCCGAGGCCGAGATGGCGGCGGCGCTCGACGAGGCGCGCGCGGCGGACTGGCCGGCGACGGCGCTCGCCTTCGCCGACGTGCAGGACGCGGGCGATCCGCGCGAATGGGCCTTCTGATGGCGCGGATGACCTATCTGGAAGCCGGCCGCCGCGCGCTGATCGAGGAGATGCGCCGCGACGCCGCGGTCTGGGCCCTGGGCGAGGATCTCGGCCGCGGCGGGGTCTTCGGCCAGTATCGCGGGCTGCAGGAGATGTTCGGCGCGGCCCGTATCGCCGACACGCCGATTTCCGAGGCCTGCATCCTCGGCGCCGCGGTCGGCGCGGCGATGACCGGGACCCGGCCGGTGGTCGAGATGCGGTTTTCCGACTTCGCCCTTTGCGCCGTGGACGAACTGGTCAACCAGGCCGCCAAGGCGCGCTACATGTTTGGTGGCCAGACCCGCGTGCCGCTGGTGGTGCGCGAGCCGGTCGGCATGTGGCGGTCCTCGGCGGCGCAGCATTCGCAGTCGCTCGAGGCGTGGTACGCGCATGTGCCCGGCCTGGTCGTCGTCTGCCCGGCCACGCCCGCCGATGCGCTCGGTCTGATGAAATCCGCGATCCGCAGCGACGACCCGGTGGTGTTCATGGAGCACAAGAACCTCTGGGCGCTGGAGGGCGAGCTCCCCGAGGGTGAACACCTCGTCGAGATCGGCCGCGCCGAGACCGTTCGCGCGGGGCGCGACGTGACGCTGGTCACCTGGTCGGCCATGCGCCACACCTGCCTCGCGTCGGCAGAGGCGTTGGCGGGCGAGGGGATCGAGGCCGAGGTGATCGACCTGCGCGCGCTCTGGCCCTGGGACCGCGACGCGGTGCTGGCCTCGGTCGAGCGCACCCGACGGCTCGTGGTCGCGCACGAGGCGGTCGCGGTCGCCGGTTTCGGCGCCGAGGTGGCGGCAACCGTCGCCGAGGCGCTGCACCACCGGCTCAAGGCGCCGGTGCGCCGGCTGGGCGCGCCGCGCATCCCCATCGCCTACGCGCCGCCCCTCGAGGACGAGGTGCGCGTGCGGGCGGAACAGATCGCGACGACGGTGCGGGCGATGTGCATGCCCGCGCCGGCGGGCTGAACCGGCGGCGCCGGAGGCGTCGTCAAAACTGGGAGGAGAGAGAATGAAGAAGTTCACGTCACTGGCACTTGCCGCGGCGCTCGCACTGGGCGCACTGCCCGCCGCCGCCGACTACAAGGACGAATACCGCGTCTCGACCGTGGTGCCCGCGCCCTTCCCCTGGGGCATTGCCGCCGAACGCTGGGCCGAACTGGTGGCCGAGCGCACCGACGGGCGGATCAACATGGCGATCTATCCCGGCGCGCAGCTCGTCCAGGGCGACCAGACGCGCGAATTCACCGCCATGCGCCGCGGCGTCATCGACATGGCGGTGGGCTCGACCATCAACTGGTCGCCGCAGATCCTGGAGCTGAACATCTTCTCGATGCCGTTCCTGATGCCCGATTACGCCGCGCTCGACGCGCTGACCGGCGGGCCGGTGGGCGAAAGGCTCTTCGAGATCATCGAGGCGAACGGCGTCATCCCGCTCGGCTGGGCCGAGAACGGCTTCCGCGAAGTGACCAACAGCCAGCGCGCGATCCGCACGCCGGCCGACATGTCGGGGCTGAAGATGCGCGTCGTCGGCTCGCCGATCTACAACGACATCTTCACCGCGCTCGGCGCCAACCCGACGCAGATGAGCTGGGCCGACGCCCAGCCCGCGCTGACCACCGGCGCCGTCGACGGGCAGGAGAACCCGCTGACGATCTACTCGGTGCTCAACATGCACGAACTGGGTCAGAGCTACGTCACGCTCTGGCACTACGTCGCCGATCCGCTGATCTTCGCCGTCAACCAGCAGGTGTGGGAAAGCTTCACCGAGGAGGACCGCGAGATCGTCCGCCAGTCGGCGCTCGATGCCGGCGCGCACGGGATCGAGGTCGCCCGGACCGGGCTGACCGAGGACGACCAGAGCCTGATCGAGCAGATCGAGGGCTATGGCGTGACCGTCGTGCGCCTCTCGGACGAGGAGCGGCAGGCCTTCATCGACGCCACCCGCCCGGTCTACGACGCCTGGCGTGACCGGATCGGCGCCGATCTGGTCGAGATGGCCGAAGAGTCTGTCGCCAATCGCTGAGCCTTCCGGCCCGCGCCGATCCGGCGCGGGCCGTCACCCCGACCGACGGAGCCGCCGATGGCGGAAAACGGGCCCACCCCCGAAACCCCGCAGGACGACGACACGGGCGCCGAGCATGTCCGCGTCCCGGTCCGCATCGAGGAGGCGCTGGGGGCCGCCGCGATGGCGGCGATCTGCCTGATCTCCTTCGGCAACGTGCTCGCGCGCTACTTCACAAACTATTCCTTCGCCTTCACCGAGGAATTCTCGGTCTTCCTGCTGGTCTTCATGACCTTCGTCGGCGCCTCGGCGGCCTTCGCCTCGGGCGAGCATATCCGCATCACCTTCTTCCTCGGCCGCATGCCGCCATGGCTGCGCTGGCTGTGCGAGGTGGTCACGCTGATCGCCACGACCTTCATGTTCGCGCTCATCCTCTGGTACGGCGCGGGCGTCACCTATGACGAATGGTACTGGGGCGAGACCTCGCCGGGGCTGGGCAACCCGACCTGGATCTACACGATCTGGCTGCCGATCCTGGCGCTCGCCATCATCCTGCGCGTCCTCGGCCGCGGCTGGGCGAAACTGATCCGGGGGCGCGGGCGATGATCGACGCCAATCTCGCGCTGCTGCTGACCTTCGTCGTGCTGATGCTGATCGGCACGCCGATCGCCGTGGCGCTGGGGCTGGGCGCGGTTGCGGGGATCCTCGTCGGGCTGGACCTCGCCGCGCTCGGCATGATCGGGACGAACACCTATGCCGGGGTCGCCAAGTATCCCCTGATCGCCATCCCGCTCTTCATCCTGACCGGCATGATGTTCGAACGCTCCGGCGTCGCCGAACGGCTGGTCGGCTTCGCGCAGGCCTGTATCGGGCCGCGGCGCGGCGGGCTGGCGCTGGTCGCGATCCTCGTCTGCATCATCATGGGCGGCATGTCGGGCTCCGGCCCCGCCGATGCCGCCGCCGTCGCCACCGTCATGCTGCCCTCGATGCTGAAGGCGGGCTACCCGAAACCCTTCACCGCCTCGGTCATCGCCGCCTCGGCCTCGACCGCGATCCTGATCCCGCCCTCGATCGCGCTCATCGTCTATTCGGTGATCGTGCC
>SLPP01000215.1 GCA_007131945.1 Paracoccaceae bacterium
CCGCCGCGCAGGCGCGCGCCTGATCCGGCCGCCGCGCGTCCGCAGGGGAGTCCGCGGGTGTCTGTTTCCGGCTTGCGCCCGCCGCGAAAGGGCGCGGGACGAAAGTTTCATTGTGGTTAACGAGAACGAATTATATAGGATAATCAATATATTGCCGGAGCGTCCACGCGTGGACCTATCGCCGCGCGGCGCGCGTTCGGGCCCATCTGGCGGGTCGCGCTTCCGGGCGGTTCCCGCCCGCGGCCCGTGGCTGTCGGCGCTGGATGCGGTCAGGCCGCGACGGCTTCGGGCGCCACGAGCCGGGCGAAGATGTCGCCCGATGTCGCGTCCGCAGGCAGGCCGGCCAGCCATGCCCGCAGCGCCTCCGCCCCGCGCCAGTCGGGCCACAGGAAGCCCGCCGCCTCGCCGACAACCACGTTGAAGCGATAGGGTCCGAGCGCGCAGAGCCGGTCGATCACCGCATGCGACAGCGCCGGGAAACCCGGCAGGTATTCCGCCGAAATGATCTCGACCGGGACCGAGAGGCCGGCCAGCACCTCGATCTCGAACCCCTCGACGTCGATCTTGATGTAGCGCGGCACGCCCGCCTGCGCGATCAGCCGGTCGAGCGTGGTCACCCGCACCCGCTGCCGCCGGTCCCAGCGCACATGGCCGAAGCCCGGCCTGGCGGCGGCTTCCTCGGGAAAGCGCGCGCTCAGCGACGAGACCGTCGGGTGGCGGGACGACAGCGCCATCTCCGCCTCGCTCTCCGCCGGGCCGGCCGCCGCCTCGTGCAGCGTGATGTCGCGCGGCAGGCTCGCGCGCAGGAAGGACGCGAAGACCGGCTGGGGCTCCAGCGCGACAACGCGGGCGCCCGCCGCGCGCATCGCCCGCGACCGGTTGCCGACATGCGCGCCGATGTCGAAGGCCAGATCGCCGGGTGCAAGAAGGCCGCGGTAGAAGCGCCGCATCTCGGCCAGCCGCGCCGGATGGTAATAGATGGCGAGCGACCGGAGCAGACCGAGCCAGGGGGAGAGTCGCACGTGATTGCTCCTTGCCGCAGCGCAGGGACGGGATTGGCCTTCGGGAAAGATAGGACGCTTCGGCCCGGGTCCAGAGCGCTCGCGGCTTCCCGCCCATCTTCGGCGCGCGCGCCCCGGAGGCACTTGTCAGCCGCCGCCCGGCCCTATTTCATCGCACATGGTGGGCATCGACACGGCAACGAACGAACCCCGCCCGGCCCGCATGACCTCGGCGCCGGGGGGTTGCCGTTGCCGCCCCGCGCCGGATCGGTGCATCGCTCGGCCAGGCACGCAGCCGGGACGCCATGACCGCTGACGCGCTCTGGTGCGTCGCGCCCGCGCGCGCCGAGATCCGCCCCGGCCGGATCGGCGAGGGCGTCGCCCTGCGCATGCTCTGCTCGGGGATAAGCCGTGGCACCGAGCGGATCGTCTTCGAGGGGCGGGTGCCCAAGGGCCAGGCCGAGCGCATGCGCGCGCCCTGGCAGGAAGGCGATTTCCCCTTCCCGGTAAAGTACGGCTATTGCGCCGTGGCCGAGATCGCCGAGGGCGCGGATGCCGGGCAGAGGGTCTTCGCGCTCTTCCCGCACCAGACGCGCTTCCGGCTGCCGGCGGAGGCACTGCTGCCGCTGCCCGCAGCGCTGCCCGCCGAGCGCGCGATCCTCGCGGCCAACATGGAGACCGCGCTGAACGTCCTCTGGGACAGCGGCGCCGGCCCGGGCGATCGGATCGCGGTGATCGGCGCCGGCGTCATCGGCGCGCTCTGCGCTTATCTGGCCGCGCGCCTGCCCGGGGCCGAGGTTACCCTGAGCGACCGGCGTGCAACCCGCGCGGCGCTGGCCGATGCGCTCGGCTGCGGTTTCGCACCGCCCGATCGGCTTGAAGAGGGGGCGGACGTTGTCATCCATGCCAGCGCGAGCGCCGAGGGGCTGGCCCGCGCGCTCGAGATCGCCGGCGACGGCGCCACCATCGTCGAGGCGAGCTGGCATGGCAACGCGCCGGTCCTGCTGCCGCTGGGCGGTGCCTTTCACAGCCGCCGGCTGCGTCTTGTCAGCTCGCAGGTCGGCGCCCTGCCGACGTCCCGCGCGCCGCGCTGGACGCATCGCCGCCGCCTCGCCAAGGCGCTCGACCTGCTCACCGACCCGCGGCTCGACGCGCTCGTCTCCGGCGAGACGCCCTTCGCCGAACTGCCCGCCGCCTACGGACGCATCCTGACCGACCCGGACACGCTGTGTCACCGGGTCCGCTACTGAACCCTTCGCCCGAGAGGAAACCGCATGTTCGCCGTCGAGGTCCGAGACCATATCATGATCGCCCATTCGCTGCCCGCCGCCGTCTTCGGGCCGGCGCAGGGGATGCACGGCGCCACCTTCACGGTCGATGCCGCCTTCTTCACCGAGGATCTCGACGCGCACGGGCTCGTCGTCGATATCGGGCTCGCGACCGAGGCGCTGGCCGCGGCGCTGGAGCCCTTGCGCTATCGCAACCTCGACGAGGTGCCGGAATTCGCCGGCAAGTTCACCACGACCGAATTCCTGTGTCGGCACATCCTCGACGCGCTGGCCGCGCGGATCGCCAGCGGGGCGCTGAACGATGCCGGGCGCATCAGGCGCCTGCGGATCAAGCTCCACGAAAGCCACGTCGCCCGCGCCTGGAACGAGCGCGAGATCTGAGCGATGGGGTTCTCGCCCGACTGGCTGGCCCTGCGCGAACCCGCCGACCGTGCCGCGCGAGACGGCGCGCTTCTGGCCGCGGCGGCGCGTGCGGCCGGCCCCGCGCCGGTGATCGTCGATATCGGGTGCGGTACCGGATCGATGCTGCGCGCGATGGGCGACCTGGTTGAGGACGGGGCGCGGTGGCGGCTGGTGGACAACGATCCCATTTTGCTTGCCGCCGCGGTCGCGGCGGCCGATGGCCAGGCCGAGGGCCATCTCCTGGACCTGGCTGATCTTGAGGCGCTGCCGCTCGACGGGGCCACCCTGGTCACGGCCTCGGCGCTACTCGACCTCGTATCTCACGACTGGCTTGCGCGGCTCGTCGCGCTTCTGGGGGAGAGGAAGGTGCCGCTTCATGCCGGGCTGAGCTATGATGGAAGGATGTTCTGGGATCCGCCGCACGTTTCCGATGCCGCGATTACCGAGGCGTTCAACCGGCACCAGCGCCGCGACAAGGGCCTTGGCCCCGCGCTCGGTCCCGACGCCGTCGACGCCGCCGCGGGACTTTTTCGCGCTCACGGCTTTGTCGTGCGGACGGCGTCGAGCCCCTGGCAACTCGACGCGGCGGACGCGGCGTTGCACAGTGAACTGCTGCGGGGCGTCGCCGATGCCGCGGAAGAGGCCGGCGCGGACGATGCGCGCGGCTGGCTCGTCGATCGCCTTCAGGCGGTTTCGCGGACGCGCTGCCGGATTGGCCATGTCGATCTGCTGGCGCAGCTTCGCGCGCCGGGGCCAGAGGGAGGCCGAGCATGATGTTGAACGTGGAAGTCACGCCTCGGATCTGGGAGCGCGTGCTCGCCATTCGCGCCGGGCTGGCCTGCGCCTGCTGCGGCGACTGGTCGGCCGGCGAACGCGGTGCGCTCGCCCTCTATGGTCCGCTGGCGCGGCGCGACCTGGGTCCGGTCACGATCGGCCAGATCGGCCAGTCGCTCGACGGTCGGGTCGCGACGGTGGCGGGCGATGCGCGCGACATCTCGGGACCGGACGGGTTGAAGCACCTGCACCGGCTGCGGGCACTGGTCGACGGCGTCGTCATCGGGGTGCGCACGGCTCTGCACGACACCCCGCGGCTGACCGTGCGGCTCTGCCCGGGCAGCAACCCGGCGCGGGTGATCATCGACCCGCAGGGTCGGCTGCCCGACGACGCGCCGGTCCTGCGGGCCGACGGCGCGCGTCGCATCGTGATCCAGAGCGTCGATCGGCCCCGTCCCGCGGGCGTCGAGGCGATCCGCCTGCCGGTGACCGGCGGCCGGATCGATCCGGTCACGATCGACACTGCGTTGCGTGGGGTGGGGCTATCTGCGCTGCTGATCGAAGGCGGGGCGATCACGCTGGCGAATTTCGTCGATGCCGGGCTGCTGACCCGGCTGCATGTGGCGGTCACGCCGCTGCTGATCGGCGGCGGGCCGCAGGGCTTCCACACGCGCGAGCCGGTCGCCCGGCTGTCCGACGCCCTGCGTCCCGAGGCGCAGGTCTTCGCGCTGGGCTCGGATATCCTGTTCGATTGCGCGCTGCGCGACGAGGCGAAACTGGCCCGCCTGCCGGTGCACCGTCCGGCGCGGGCCGCGCGGCGGGTCGTCTGATCACGGTGGCAACACCGCCGGCTCCCGGGCCCGCCCCTTGCTGCCGCATCCGGGGCGCCGATCGCGCCGGTGGGGACCTCTGATCCGCGTCCGGGCACGCCGGCGTGGTGCTCAAATTTGAGCAGTTCGGCAAGAAATTGATGTAAAACAGAAATACGGCGCCGTTAACCACAGCGAAAGCTTTGGCTGGAGGCGGGAAAAGCGGGTGCGGACCGACGGCATGACGCGAACGAGGGCCGAGATCCGGGTTGCTTCCTCGGGCAACCGCGCGCGGCGTGGTCCGCTGGTCAGCCGCGCTCGCGCGCCAGAGGATGATGCGCCATGACCAGGGCGCGCAGGCGTTCGTCCAGCACATGCGTGTAGATCTCGGTCGATGACAGATCGGCATGGCCGAGAAGCAGCTGGATCACGCGCAGGTCGGCGCCGCCGGCGAGCAGATGCGTGGCGAAGGCATGGCGCAGCACGTGCGGGCTGACGCGGTCGGGCTCGATCCCGGCGCGGGCGGCAACCTCCTTGACCAGGGCGTGAAACCGCACCCGGCTCAGATGCCCCGCCGCGCCGCGCGCGGGAAAGAGGTATCTCGATGCCGGCCGCCCCGCCTTCCGGGCGGCGTCCTCGGCGCGGTCGCGATGCGCGAGCCAGACCGCGACCGCGGCGCGCGCGGCATCCGAGAGCGGCACCATCCGGTCCTTGCCGCCCTTGCCGCGTACGAGGATCATCTCGGGCGCACCGCGCAGTGCAGCATGCGGCAGGCCGACAAGTTCCGAGACCCTCAGCCCGGTCGCGTAGAGAAGTTCGAACAGGCAGGCATTGCGCGCGCGCGCCGCCGGATCGGGGCCGTGGTTGCGCGCGGCTTCGAGCAGCGCGGCGACCTCGGCCTCGGTGAGTGTGCCGGGCAGGCGCTGCGCCCGGCCCGGCCCGTCGATCCGCAGCGCCGGGTGGTCGCCGCGCCAGCCCTCGTCCATGGCAAATCGGTAGAAGCGCTTGAGCGCCGAGAGCCGCCGCGCCCGAGTCGCGCGCGACATGCCGGCGGCGTCGAGCGCGATCAGATAGGCCTCGACATGCTCGCGCCCGGCCTCGCCCAGATCGCTGCCGCGCGCGGCGAGCCAGGCCGAGGCATCGCGCAAATCGCGGCCATAGGCAAGGAGCGTGTTGCGCGCCGCGCCGCTCTCGGCCCCCATCGCCTCGAGGAAGGTGGCGATTCGGCGGGCGTCCTGCGCGGGCAGGTCCACGGTTCAGCCCCGCCGGTCGAGCAGCAGCGCCTGCAACGCGGTCCGGCGGGCGATGTCCTCGAAACCCAGGTGGCGCAGCAGCACCAGCCCCTCGGCCAGCATCCGCGGATCGCTGCCGCTGCCGATCCGGTCGAGAACGCGCAGCACCTCCTCGCCGCGCCGACCCTCGGCGAGGCGCTCGGCGGCGCCGGCGGGCAGCTCGGGAGAGGGCGCGAAGGCTTCGGCCACCGCCGCCTCGATGGCGTCGCCGGGCAGGTCGGGATCGGGAGGCAGGCCGCGGGCGATCGCCGCCAGAAGCTCCGCCCGCGGCCCCGCGCCGGGGGCGGTGAGCGCGTGCACCTCGTAGGCGTCCGACAGATGGCCGATCGAGCGGGCGACCTCGGTCGCCGCGCCGTCGAGCGGGATGTCGCGCAGCCGTTCGGCAAAGAGCGCGACCAGCGCCATTTCCAGCTCGGCCGCTTCCATCTGCGTCCATGCCGCGACCAGCGCCGGCCCGATCGCGTCCGGATCGTCAAGCGCGAGCGCGGCCTCGAGGCGCTGAACCGCCCGCACCCGGTCCCAGATCCCGCCCGAGGCCGCCGCCGCGCGCTGGGTGTAGAGCCCCAGCAGCCGGTTCGGTGCCAGCGCGCCCGAGCGCACCAGCCGCTCGGCCGCCTCGATCTGCGCCCGCCAGCCGATCGTGCCGCGCAGATCGGCATGGGCGAAGGCGACCGGCAGGCCATGTGTCGACACCGGCTCGCCGATCGCCTCGAGCATGCGCCAGGCGAGCGGGCTGAGCTGCGCCGGCAGGCCGGTGAGCGGCACGATCGGGTCGGCATCGACATGGCCCTCGACCTCGAGGAAGCGCGCGATCAGCATGTCGTAGGGGGGTGGCAGGCCGCCTTCGCCCTCGACCGCGTCATGGGCAGCCTCGGCCGCCGGCCAGTCGCCGCTGCGGGCCAGGCAGTAGATCCGCGCCGCCTCGAAGGGGAAGGGTATCTCGCCGGTGAGCACGCGCCGACATACCGGCTCCTCGTCGCCGAGCAGAAGCGCGATCTCGAGCCAGCGCAGCTTCAGCCCGGCGTCGCGCGAATCGAGCGTGTCGAGGAGCGCCAGCGCCTGGTCGAGCGCGCCGAAATCGTAGAGCTTGTCGATCCTCGCGGCGAGAAGCGGCGAGCCCTGCGCCGCGGGCGGGGCGCCGCGGGGCGCGTCGAACTCGGCGAGCAGCAACCGGTAGGCCAGCATGCGCAGCGCGGGCAGCGTGTCGAGCGGCAGCGCGGCGACGAGCGGTGCCAGCTCCTCGGCCGTGCTCGGCCCCCAGAAGTCGCGCGGCAGGCCGACACGCGCGGGCGGGAACAGGCCGACGGCATCGGGATTCACCCGGTCGAGCGGACGCATCGTGATCGCGCCGTCGATCCAGGCGTCGCCGGTCGGCGGCGTGACCGGGTAGAGCTCGCCCGCGTCGGGCACGAGCAGCGTGTCCTGCAGCCATTCGATGGCGGCCAGCGGCGCCTCGGCGGCAAGCGGCGCGGCGCTCAGGCAGGCGATCAGGGCGCCCGCGAGGGCATCCCGTCCGTGCCTGACGACGCTCGCGCCACCGCCCATCCCGGCCTATCCCGTGCCCAGGTCGACCGGCAGGCTGCGCGGCTCGGCCGGCATGTCGAGATCGCCGAAATAGGCGAAGGCCACGAAGCCCAGCCCGGCGATCAGCAGAAGCAGGATGAGCGCGCGGAACAGGTAGCCGAAAAAGCCGGGGCGGTCGTCGCGTCGGGGCATCGTGTGCTCGGGCCTTCTCTTGTCGGGTCGGGTCTGCGCCCCGCCACCGGGGCCGCCCGTGCCATTGTTGCGCGTTTTATATATGGTAGTCGCGGCAAGATCACGCCATTGAATGCGCGGATGAGAAAAAACCTGCCCGGCCGTGACGGTCCGGGCGGGGCGGGGCGAGGGCGACAGACGGGAACAGCGGGCGCAGACAGCGGGCGGGAATGGCGGCAGGCAGGCGCGGCAGGCTCAAAAAGACGGTGGTGATGGTCGGGATGATGGGTGCCGGCAAGACCGCCGTGGGGGGCGAACTGGCGCGCAGCCTCGGCGTGCCGTTCCTCGATTCGGATGCCGAGATCGAGCGCGCCGCCAATGCCACGATCGCCGAGATCTTCGCCCGCGACGGCGAGCCCTTCTTCCGCGCCAAGGAGGCGCAGGTCATCGCCCGGCTGCTGAAGGGTCCGCCGGGCGTGCTGTCGGTCGGCGGCGGGGCGTTCCTCAACCCCGAGACGCGGGCGCTGATCAGCGATCTCGGCGTCGCGGTCTGGCTGAAGGCCAGTCTCGATCTGCTGTGGAGCCGGGTGAAGCGCAAGGATACCCGCCCGCTCCTGCGCACGGCCGATCCGCGGCGCACGCTGGCCGGGCTGATGGCGGCGCGAGAGCCCGCCTATGCGCAGGCCGACCTGATCGTCGAGGTCGCGCCGGAAGCCTCGATCGAGGAGACCGCCGCGCGCGTGCGCGCCGCGCTCGCCACCCGCCCCGATGTCCTGTCCTGAGGTGCCCCCGTGACCGACCGCCCCATCGACACCGTCGCCGTCACGCTCGGCCCGCGCAGCTACCGGGTGCGCATCGGTTCGGGGCTGATCGCCCGCGCCGGGGCCGAGATCGCGCCGCTGCTCCGGCGTCCGCGCGTCGCGGTCCTGACCGAGGAGCGGGTGGCGGCGCTGCATCTGCCCGCGCTCGAGGCCGGGCTCGCCGCCGAGGGGATCGCCCTGCAGGCGCTGGCGCTGCCGCCCGGGGAGGCGACGAAAAGCTGGGCGCAGCTTGCCCGCGCCGTCGAATGGCTGCTCGCCGCCGAGGTCGAGCGCGGCGATCTCGTCGTCGCCCTGGGCGGCGGCGTGATCGGCGATCTGGCGGGCTTTGCCGCCGCCATCCTGCGCCGCGGCGTGCGCTACGTGCAGGTCCCGACGACGCTGCTGGCGCAGGTCGACAGTTCGGTCGGCGGCAAGACCGGGATCAACACCGCGCAGGGCAAGAACCTCGTCGGTGCCTTCCACCAGCCAAGCCTCGTTCTGGCCGACATCGCGCTTCTCGACACGCTGCCCGAGCGCGACTTCCTTGCCGGCTATGCCGAGGTGGTGAAATACGGGCTTCTGGGTGATGCCGCTTTTTTCGCCTGGCTCGAGGCGAACGGCCCGGCGCTCGCCGCCGGCGACCGGGCGCTGCGGCAGGAGGCGGTGCGCCGGTCGGTGGCGATGAAGGCGGGCATCGTCGCGCGCGACGAGCACGAGGCGGGCGAGCGCGCGCTGCTCAATCTCGGCCATACCTTCGGCCATGCACTGGAGGCGGCGACCGGCTATTCCGACCGGCTGCTGCATGGCGAGGGCGTGGCGATCGGCTGCCAGCTCGCCTTCGAGCTTTCCGCGCGCCTCGGGCTCTGCCCGCAGGAGGCGCCGAGCCGGCTGGCCGCGCATCTGGCCGCGATGGGGATGAAGCGCCGGCTTGCCGACATCCCCGGCGCGCTGCCTGAAACGGGCGATCTGATCGCGCTCATGGCGCAGGACAAGAAGGTGATCGAGGGAAGGCTGCGCTTCGTCCTCGCCCGCGACATCGGTGCGGCCTTCGTCACCGATGCCGTGCCGCCCGAGGCGCTGCACGCGCTGCTCGACGCGGCGCGCGCGGCGTAGGGCGGTGTCACGCGCCCTGCAGCGCGCCTCGATCTGTCCGGAAGTGGTCTGGAGCGGGTAGCGGGAATCGAACCCGCGCGTTCAGCTTGGGAAGCTGACAGGCTACCATTACATCATACCCGCATGAGCCGTCGTCTAGCGGCCGGCCCGATTCCCGTCAAGACGTGGCGATCAGAGGCGATCAGAACGGGATCTCGTCGTCCATGTCGGCCGGGCCGCGGTCGAAGCCGCCGGAACGGTCGCCGTAGCCGCTGTCGCGCCCGCCCTGGTCGGAATAACCACCACCGCCCTCGCCGCGACCGTCGAGCATGGTGAGTTCGGAACGATAGGGCCGAAGAGCGATCTCGGTCGTGTATCGGTCCTGGCCCGATTGGTCTTGCCACTTCCGCGTTTCGAGTTGACCTTCGAGATAGATCTTGGAGCCCTTCTTCAGAAACCGCTCGGCGACATTGACCAGCGGTTCCGAATAGATCGCCACCCGGTGCCATTCGGTCCTCTCGCGCCGCTCGCCGGTCTGTTTGTCGCGCCAGGTCTCCGAGGTCGCGATGCGCAGGTTGCAGACCTTGCCGCCACTCGGGAAACTCCGCACCTCGGGGTCGGCGCCGAGATTGCCGATGAGAATGACCTTGTTGACCGAACCTGCCATGCCGCTCTCCCGTCGAATCTGCACTCGCCCTCCGGTAGCACGACTGCGCCGCGCGGGACAGGGGAAACGGCCGGCTTGCCTTGCGCGGTGATTCCGGTCACAAGAAGAGAGGAACGCGCGGCCGCCGGCCCGGGCCGGATCGTGCGCGCGGGACAGTTGCGGGGGGTTGCCGGATGCGTTCGCTCATCGCCATGCTCGCCGTCGGCCTGGGGACGATGGCCTTCAGCGAACCGACCGCGGCGAGCGGTCTGCGCCTCGGCGGAGCGGCGTCGTCCGATGCGGTGGCGCGCAACCAGACCCGGCTGATGGAGACGCGGCTCTCGAGGCAGTACTCGGCCTCGGACCGGCATTTGCCGAACCTGCCGCAGCCGGTCGATGCCCGTGCGCCGCGGTATTCCGGGCCCAATCCCGGCGCCTATCTCGACATGGCCCGCGCCGCCGCGCGCCGGCACAACGTGCCCGAGGACCTGTTCCTGCGGCTCGTCCACCAGGAGAGCCGCTGGAATTCGGCGGCGGTCTCGCCCAAGGGGGCGCGGGGGCTGGCGCAGCTGATGCCCGACACGGCGCGGCTCCTGCGCGTCGATCCCGACGATCCGCGCCAGAACCTCGAGGGCGGGGCGCGGTATCTGCGGATGATGTACGACCGCTTCGGCAACTGGCGGCTGGCGCTGGCGGCCTACAATGCCGGCCCCGAGGCGGTCGAGCGTCACGGCGGCGTGCCGCCCTTCGCCGAGACGACGCAATACGTGCGGGTAATCCTCGGCTCGGGCTGAACGGCGGTTGCGCGTCCAAATTCGGACACTTTGGCAAGATCCTGACATAAAATGAAAATCCGCCGCCGTTAACCGCAACGAAACTTTCGGCCGGGGTCACTTCCTGGGGATGACCGGGGCGGCGGCGGGGCGTTTACGGAAGGCCGAGGGCGTCATGCCCGCGGCTTTCTGGAAGGCGCGGGTGAAGTAGCCGGCCGAGTTGTAGCCCAGATGCTCGGCCACCGCCTTGACCGGCAGCTTCGTCTCGGTCAGCAGGCGGCGGGCCTCGAACAGCACGCGGTCCTCGAGCAGCATGTGCGCGCTGCGCCCGCAGGTGGCGCGGCAGGCGCGGCTCAGATGCGTCGGCGTCACGCCGAGCGCGGCGGCGAAGTCGGCGACGGCGACATTCGAACGGAAATCACGCTCCAGCAGCGTGGCATAGCGCGCGACCAGCCGCTGCGCGGCGAGCGAGCGGCCGGGCAGGGGCTCGGGCGTGCCGGCGCGCAGGATCTGCCGTTCCAGCCAGACGCTGAGCAGGCCGAGATGGTGCTGCGCGGCGCGCGCGGCACCGGGCCGGTCGCCCTCGATCTCGCGCTGGATGTTCTCGAGGACGCCGATCAGCTCCTTCTGCGAGATCGGGTCGCGCAGGCGCAGCACATGCACCGCGTCGGGCAGGTCGAGCCCGTGGTCGCGGCCGAAGAAGACCGCGGTGCCCTGCACCCGCGGCGTCACCTCGAAGCCGTGCATCGTGCCGGGCGGGATGAAGATCGCGTTGTGCGGCCCGTAGCCGCGGGTCGTGCCGGCGATGGTGATGCGGCCCTGGCCCTGGGTGAACCACAGAAGCACCGCCTCGCGCAGCGACCGCATCGCCTCCACCCGCCAGCGCCCGCCGGCGGCGAGCCGCGAGATCGGAACGAGGCGCAGGACGGAGGGGGTTTCGGGGACGATGGTCATCTCGGGCCGGGTGCTGGACTGACGCCACACTAGGCGGCGGCCGCCGCCGAGCCAACGAAAAAGTGAAAGCGATGCGCGAAGATTGTCGCTCAAGCGGCTTGCGGCGTTGCGGAAATGCGACTCGAGGCGTCAGTCGGGGGCGACCCGCGGCCAGCCGGCCATGCGGTTGCGGAACCAGGTGCGCTGGCGCTTGGCGTATTGCCGCGTGGCAAGTGTTGCGGCGGCCTCGGCCTCGGCCAACGACATCTGGCCCCGCAGATGCGCGATCAGTTCCGCCGCGCCGATCGCGCGGGTCCAGAGCGGCATCGGGCCGGGGGTCTCGGTGTCGGGCCAGTGGGGCAGGGCGGCGCGCGCCTCGTCGAGCGCGCCGGCGCGCAGCATGGCGGCGAATCGGTCCGCGATTCGCCGCGCGAGAAGGTCGCGGTCGGGCATCATTAGAAGCGGCGCCGCCCGCGACAGCGGCAGGAGCGGCGGATCGGTGGCGTCCTGCCAGGCGGCGAGACCGCGCCCGGTCGCCTGCAGCACCTCCCAGGCGCGGCGGATGCGGGCGGGGTTCCGCCGGTCTATCCGCGCCGCGGTGCCGGCGTCGAGTTCGGCAAGGAGCGCGGCGGCGCCGCCCTCCCGCAGCCGCGCCGCGGCGGTCGCGCGGATCCCGGCGGGGATCGGCGGGATCGCCGCCAGCCCGCCGGTCAGCGCGGTGAAATAGAGGCCGGTGCCGCCGACGATGACCGGGTCCGGATGCCGGTCGAGGATACCGGCGAGCTCGCGCAGCCAGTGGCCGACGGAATAATCCGCCCCGCGCGGGACGTGGCCGTAGAGCAGATGCGGGGCGCGCGCCTCGTCCGCCGGCGAGGGCCGCGCGGTCAGCACCCGCCAGGCATCGTGCACCTGCAGCGCGTCGGCATTGACCACGACCCGCCCCTGCGCCTCGGCGATACGCAGGGCCAGCGCCGACTTGCCGCTCGCCGTCGGCCCGGCGATCAGCACGGGGCGGGCGGGGTCGGGCAGGATCGAAGCGGCGGGCATCGGCATCGTCTGGGCGAAATCGGGCCGGCCGGGCGGATTGACCGTTGAACCCGCGCGCCTTTTCCGACATTTTCCGCGCGATTGAAACACCCCGATGTTGATGCCCCGGCGCATCGGCCCCGCGCGGCCGTCCGGGCAGGAAAGGCCCGGATGAAGCACGACAGCCCCGTCACCTATCGCCGCGTGATGCTGAAGATCTCGGGCGAGGCGCTGATGGGCGACCAGGGCTACGGGCTGCACCCGCCGACGGTGAAGCGCATCGCCGAGGAGGTGAAGTCGGTCCACGACCTGGGCGTCGAGATCTGCATGGTGATCGGCGGCGGCAACATCTTCCGCGGCCTGCAGGGCTCGGCCCAGGGGATGGAGCGCACGACCGCCGACTACATGGGGATGCTGGCGACGGTGATGAACGCGCTGGCGATGCAGGCCGCGCTCGAGAGTCTCGGCGTCTTCACCCGGGTGATCAGCGCCATCCCGATGGACCAGGTCTGCGAGCCCTATATCCGCCGCCGCGCCGTGCGCCATCTCGAGAAGAAGCGCGTCTGCATCTTCGCCGCGGGCACCGGAAACCCCTATTTCACCACCGACACGGCGGCGACTTTGCGCGCGAGTGAAATGGCTTGCGAGGCGATCTTCAAGGGCACCAAGGTCGATGGCGTCTACGACAAGGACCCGCGCAAGCACGCCGACGCGACGCGCTACGAGACGATCAGCTACGACGAGGTGCTGGCGAAGCATCTCAACGTCATGGACGCCTCGGCGATCGCGCTGGCGCGCGACAACAACCTGCCGATCATCGTCTTCTCGCTGGACGAGCCCGGCGGCTTCCGCGGCATCCTGCGCGGCGAAGGCACCTACACGCGGGTCGAGGGCTGATGGGTGTGGCTTTCGCGCACGGCATTGTGTAGATCGGTTTTCAGATTTTCAACCTGACGCCGCCAGGATGCCCTTGCGCGGCGCCAACGGGAACACGCAGGTAGCCTCATGTCCGACGACCTCGACATCGACATCAAGGACCTCAAGCGGCGGATGGAGGGCGCGATCGCCGCGCTGCGCACCGAGTTCGGGTCGCTGCGCACCGGCCGCGCCTCGGCCGCGATGCTCGACCCGATCCAGGTGGACGCCTATGGCCAGATGACGCCGATCAACCAGCTCGGCACCGTCAACGTGCCCGAGCCGCGGATGGTGACGATCAATGTCTGGGACCGCTCGATGGTCGGCAAGGTTGAGAAGGCGATCCGCGAATCCGGGCTGGGGATCAACCCGCAGCTCAACGGCACGATCATCATGCTGCCGATCCCGGAACTGAACGAGGAACGCCGGCGCGAGCTGACCAAGGTCGCGGCGCAATATGCCGAGCATGCCCGCGTCGCCATCCGCAACGTGCGCCGCGACGGGATGGACCAGCTGAAGAAGGCCAAGACCGCCGGCATGGGCGAGGACGAGCAGAAGCTGTGGTCGGACGAGATCCAGGAACTGACCGACAAGTACATCGCCCGGGTCGACCAGGCGCTGGACACCAAGCAGGAAGA